>CAJQOV010000052.1 GCA_905480065.1 uncultured Gammaproteobacteria bacterium
TGGGCGAACACTGCCGTGGTCACGAAGTGCTGTACAGCAAGCGCATTCTGAAGAAAACCGGACTGCGCATTTCAGGATAGGATTATGTTTCGTCTTTCACAATTCATGAATGAGCTGGTCAATCCGGCACCGCTTGGCATAAAACGCAATCCTCCAGGCCCGGTGGTAATCTGGAACCTGATCCGGCGCTGCAACCTGACCTGCAAGCATTGTTATTCAATCTCCGCCGATATCGATTTCAAGGGCGAACTGTCTACCGCAGAGGTGTTTGCGGTGATGGATGACCTGAAGGCGTTTGGCGTCCCGGTACTGATCCTGTCCGGCGGCGAGCCGCTGCTGCGTCCCGATATCTTTGACATTGCGCATCGCGCCAGGGCGATGGGGTTCTATGTCGGGTTGTCCAGTAACGGTACGCTGATCAGCCCCGACAATATCGGGCAGATTGCCGCTGTCGGTTTCGACTACGTCGGTATCAGTATCGATGGCATGCGTGAAACACACGACCGCTTCCGGCGCAAACAGGGAGCGTTCGACGCCTCGATGGCTGGCATCCGCCTGTGCCGCGAACAGGGCATCAAGGTCGGCCTGCGCTTTACCATGACCGAGGACAATGCGGCAGAGTTGCCGGACATGTTGCAGTTGATGGAACAGGAAAATATTAACAAGTTTTACCTGTCCCACCTGAATTACGCCGGGCGCGGCAATCGCAACCGCGACAGTGATGTGCAGCTGGAGATCACGCGCCGCGCGATGGACTTGCTGTTTGAGACCGCGCTTGCCCATGCCCGCAGCGGTAATGATATGGAGTTCGTTACCGGTAATAACGACGCAGATGGCGCGTATTTACTGGAGTGGGTAACACACAATTACCCCGCGTCGGCTGAGCATATTGCCGAACTCCTGCGCCAGTGGGGTGGTAACAGTTCCGGGGTGAATGTGGCCAATATCGATAATCTAGGCGCTGTGCATCCGGACACCTTCTGGTGGCATTACAGCCTGGGTAATGTCCGCGACCGGCCGTTTTCCCGGATCTGGACGGATACCAGCGATCCCATCATGGCCGGCCTGAAGGCAAGCCCGAGAAAGATTAAAGGCCGTTGCAAATCATGCCGTTATTTCGATATCTGTGGCGGCAACACCCGGGTGCGTGCGTTGCAGTTGACAGGTGATCCGTGGGCAGAAGACCCGGCCTGTTATTTGACTGACGGCGAAATAGCGCCTAATAATGTCTCCGTTGCAATGCACGGCGATCAATAATCTGGCTATGAAGCTGTAGCCGACCGGTGGTGAGGCAGATGAGCGATAGCACGACAAACAAGGATAATCAGGACCATGACCTGAAGCATGCTGATATAGCCATCAGTGGCGACACCATGGACCGTTTTGTCGCGGCATTCGAGTCCAGTGCGCGGCGCTGGGAACTGATCGTTTATCCAGCGCTGCTTTCCTTCGTGGTGCTGGCAGCCTATGGTTTCTTCCTGATCTATACGCTGAGCAAGGACATTCACATACTGGCGCAGGGCATGGATCCGCAGATGGGAAAAAACCTCTCGAATATCTCGGAAAGTGTTATTTACCTGTCCGAAAATATCCGCACCATGACGCGCCGGGTGCATAACATGTCGGAATCCGTCGAGTACATGTCCAGAAAAATGGATGCGCTGGAAAATCTCGATCCGATGCTGGTGAACATGCGCGGCATAAACGCATCGATGAACACGATCACCCAGAACATGCAGATGATGAACCTGACCGGTGACGCCATGCGTTACGAGGTTGGTAAAATGGGGCAGAGTATGCGTCCCATGAATTTCATGAATAATTTTGTGCCGTGGTAGCAAGGCGAAGTTCCCCGCCAGCTGTTCTGCTGGCAGCCGCTTTTCTTTTTTTCCTGCAGATCACATCCGCCGGCCTTGCCGGTGAAACTCGTTATTACGATGAGTTCGATCCGCAACGGGTCCCGTGGCAGCCTGCGGAAGAGAGAAATATCGAGGAAGTATTCAAGAATTATCGCTACTTCGCCATCGCGGTTGAGGGCAATGAACTCACGGTAGCCGAGTACGTCCAGGGCAAGCCGGCCCCGGCCAGGCACTTCAGGATCGACCAGGAGGGCCGCTTGCAGGAGCTGGAACCGCTGGCACAGGCTGCGGCACCGGTTACAGCGGTCGGGCTCTATGCACAACACTGCGCGACCTGTCATGCGCCCGATCGTCTCGGGGCCACTGGCCCTGCCTTGCTGCCGAGTAATCTCGAACGGCTGAAACGCGCCGCCGCAATCGCCACCATTCGTGACGGACGTGTAGCCACGCAGATGCAGGGATTTGCAGCGATTTTGAGTGATGCGCAGATAGAGTCGCTTGTCGACTTTATCTATTCACCATCGGCCGATTTGCAGAAGTGGGATGATGACCGGATAAGGGCTTCATGGCATGTGCTGCAAGCACCGGGAACCTTGCCAGACAAGCCCGTGTTCGACGCTGATCCACTGAACCTGTTTATGGTGGTGGAGGCCGGTGATCACCACATTACGGTGCTGGACGGCGACCGCTTCGAGCCGATATTCCGCTTTCCCACGCACTACGCCCTGCACGGCGGGATCAAGTTTTCTCCCGATGGGCGTTATGCGTATCTCGCTTCACGGGATGGCTGGATCAGCAAGTTTGATATTTACAACCTGCAGATGGTGGCCGAGATCCGTGCCGGAATAAATACCCGCAATGTTGCGGTATCCGGCGATGGCTCAACATTGATGGTCGCCAACTACCTTCCGGAAACCCTGGTAGTGCTGGACGCGACCGACCTGTCGTTACTGAAAGTGATCCCGGCGATTGATTCGAATGGTAAGGCGTCACGTGTCAGTGCGGTGTACCAGGCCGCGCCACGCGGCAGCTTCGTGGCAGCGCTGAAAGATGTTCCCGAGTTGTGGGAAATCAGCGTTGCCCGACCCGCATTCCCGGTCCGCCGCATCCGCCTGGCGCGGCCGCTGGATGATTTCTTCTTTGACCAGGACTACCGGGTGCTGATCGGTGCGGATCGTGCGGAGCATGGCGGGCAGGTGGTAGAACTCGATACTGGCAAGGTGTTGGCGCAACTGGCGCTGGACGGCATGCCACACCTGGGCTCCGGGATAACCTGGGAGTATCAGGGGCGCCCGGTTCTGGCGACACCGAATCTTGGTAATGGTGAGATCACCGTGATCGACATGCAGAACTGGGAAGTCATCCGGCGCATCCCGATGCCTGGTCCGGGCTTTTTCATGCGCAGTCATGAAAACACGCCCTATGCCTGGGCCGACGTGTTTTCCGGTCCGGATCGAGATCTCATCGAGGTGCTCGACAAGCGTACACTGGAGCCGGTCAGGGCGCTGCGCCCGGCCCCCGGTAAAACCTCTGCGCACGTCGAATTTACCCGCGACGGCCGTTACGCACTGGTCAGTATCTGGGAGATGGATGGTGCGCTGGTGGTCTATGACGCCGCTACGCTACAGGAAGTGAAACGGATCCCGATGCGCAAGCCGTCCGGTAAATACAATGTCTATAACAAGGTAACCCGGTCGGCCGGGACCAGTCACTAGTCAGCATGTTTCTCCCTGTTGCGAATTTTCAGTCAACAAAAAGGGGTCGGAGTCCTTTTTCTCTCAAAGACGGTATCCAATATGCTGTCCGGTGATGAAAAAGGACTCCGACCCCTTTTTGTTCTTTTTTCTGCACTTACAAATTGAATTCACGAGGAGGGGTAATGGAGAAAATCGTCGGTAATAACAGTGGTCTGGATGTCGGCACACGCCTGATCCACCTGGGGTTGATCTTGTTCGGCCTGTCCTCCTGGTTAACCGGCGATCTTGCCGAAGAGGTGGAAGAAGCCGTGACCGCTGGCGTGTCCGGCTATGACGTCCACAGCTGGCTGGGCCTGGCGCTGGCGGCCGTGGTCTCGCTACGCATTCTCTATGGCCTGGTCGGGCCGGAAAATATTCGTTTCAGCAGCTGGTTTCCGGTTACCACGGAACGGCTGGCTGCCGTCTGGACAGACCTGCGTTCGATGCTGTTGCTGAAAATCCCGGATGGACCATTGCATCACGGTCTGGGCGGGCTGGTTCAGGCGTGCGGCCTGTTGCTGTTTGCGTGGATGGGCGCAACCGGAACCTACCTGTATTTCAATCTGATACCCGGAACGGAGCCATCCGGTGTGATTGATCTGGTTGAGGAGCTGCACGAGGTCGGCGAGGAGTTGATCCCCATTTACCTGGTCCTGCATGTGGGTGCAGTGCTGCTGCATGCGCTGGCTGGCCGGCACAAGTGGCGCAAGATGATATTCCTCAGACAGAATGACGACCGGGATGCATGACCCGGATTGCAGGGAACAACAGTACGGCTATACTGGTATGCCTTAAGGAACATCTGAACAAGTCATCCCCGCGCAGGCGGGAATGACGGCCTTGATCAGGGTTGCCTTAGGATTTTGCGTTACCGGATGATCAATGGGGGTTATGTGCGTGCATAAAAAATCGGGATTTCTGGTGTTACTGCTGGTTGCGTCGTCACTGGTGATGGCTGAGGGGGCGCCGGAAGCGGTAAACCCTGCAGCTGGTAGTGAGGCAGTACCAGCTGCGGATGCAGCTACGCCAACGCAACAGCGCATACGTGCCTGGCGCGAATCTTACCAACGCCGGCAGCCACCCGGCATGTGGCCCATGAGTGAGGCAGCAGAGCAGCGCCAGAAGGAGATGCAGGCGCAATACGAGGCGCGCCAGCAGGCGATCAGGAAGCAGCGCGAGCAGCGCGCAGCCCTCAGGGAAAAATGGCGTGAAGCCCGCCAGAAGTACCGTGAAGCGCAAATGGAAACCTGGCTGGAGATGGCGGAAGAGCGTGAAGCCAAGGATGCCAGGCGTTACGAGGAGATGCGCAACCGGGCGGAAGAGCAGCATAATTTCCTTGTCGAGAACCATGAGAAGATGCTGGAACAGGTTCTGCAGCGACAGATCGAAGTGGCCAACCGTAATGAAGAACGGCGCAGGCAGGCTGAAGATCGTCGCAGGAAGCTGACGGCACTGCGTATCCAGATGAAGGATATGACGGGCGATGAACGCTGGAACTTCCTGCAGCAGCACCGCGATGAGCTGTCCGGCGAGCCGTTGGCTGCAGTAGCCCGACCGGTGGTACCCCCGGTCGTTCCTGCACCGACAGACCCAGCCATGACACCGCCCCCTGTCGAGGTATTGCCCGTGGTGCCTGTCGAGCCGACTGCACCCGCGGAGCTCGTCGTACCTGTCGCGCCGACTGCACCCGTGGAGCTCGTCGTACCTGTCGAGCCGGCGGCGCCTTAGACTGAATTACCGATGAACGCCGCCTGCCTCTGGCAAGTAACCAGGGGCAGACGGCAGCTTTCTCCCTATTCGATATGGACCGTGCGGGTCGCGGGCTGGTCAGCCTTTGGCAGGGACAGCTCCAGCAAACCGTTCTCGAAGGTTGCCTTTGCCTTGCTGTCATCCACCGCCACCGGCAGCGTCAGTGTGCGCTGGTAGGTGCTGTGGCTCATCTCGTATCGATAGAACTTCTCGTCTTCCTGTTTCTGTTCCTGGTGTCTCTGTGCCTTGATGGTGACAAAGTGATCACCCATCGTGATCTCCAGATCGTCCTTGTTTACACCGGGAAGTTCAGCGCGCAACACCAGCTCATGATTCCTGTCCAGCAGATCGACACGCGGCGCTTTCTCGTCAAATGGGTGGAATGCGTCCAGCGGGTGTGACCAATTCACGGCAAGCGGATGAAACCAGTTTCGACGACCGAACTCTGCAAACCGGCGCTCCATGGCTTCCCACGGTGTCATGCCGCGCCGTTCCGGAGTTTTCTCCTGGTGTTGTTCCACTGCACTGGTTTTCGCTTCGATTACCATTGCCACTACCCCCTGGGGCCTGTTGTGGCGGCCTCTGTGTCCTGTATAGAGCAGATAGGTCAATGTGCATTGATTCCCATCAACCGCGGCATGAATAGCCGTAACAGCGGGATGCTGCCCTATACCCCCGGATGGTTAGCAGGGTTTGTTGCGCTTGCTCTGCTCCTGTTCTGCTTCGCGTGCAGTGATCGCGGATAGCAGTGACAATTCCTCGCTCAGGATCCGGAGAATATCGTCCAGCGCAATAATGCCCAGTAGCTCGCCGGTGGTCTCCGTAATGACCGGTACACGCCTGACTCCCCGGCAGCGCATGCGTTGTGCGATTTCGAGGATGCTATCGGACTCGGATACCTTCAGCAGGGCGAAAGTCATTACGTCGCCAACTGTTACGGTATCCAGGGGCACTTCGTTCGCAATGACCTCTATGACAAGGTCGCGGTCTGTAAGTATGCCGACTGGTCTGACCTGCCCGTCGCTCCGGTCAACGACCACCAGACAGCCGACATGGTGCTGTCGCATCAGCCTTGCTGCCGCTGGCAGCGTGGTGTCACGTGTTGTGGTGATTACCTGGCGTTGACAGATTTCTGCGGCTTTCACCGGTTACCTCCTGCGGGCTTGATGATGACGGTAATGCCTGTAAAAAGTGTAATCCTGGTATGACGGAATGAATCTTGACCCAGGTCAACTAGCGGGGTGGCAGGTTATCCATCCGGAGCTGATTTATCCACGAGGCGGTCGCCGAACCTTGCATAGAACCATTTCATCAGGATGGGTGGCATCAGGGTGGTACAGGCAATGACGATAATCATGCCGGCATAGATTTCGTTGTTGAAAATACCGCCGGTACGGCCAAGTTCGGCAAAGATCAGGCCGACTTCTCCGCGTGGAACCATGGCGAGTCCGGTTACCATGCGCATCTCCCAGCGTTCACGGATCAAAACTGCGCCGGTAAACTTTCCAATGACGGCGATTCCCAGGAAAGCCAGGGAAAACTGCCAGATAAAGGCGGATGACCAGTCAATTTCACTCAGGTCGAGCGAAAGACCGACCATGACGAAGAAGATCGGGGTAAACAGCTGGATAATCGGCCGCATCTGGTGCTCAATCCGGTCAGCAAATACATTGTCTGCATGCAGTGCAGTGCCCAGTGGCAGGAAAAACCGCCGCGACAATGCGAGTCCGGCAGCGAAACCGCCGAGGATCTCCGGTGCGCCGATTGCATGTGCCAGCCAGGAAAAGAACAGTACCAGTGAAATGATGGTGGTCGGGATCAGCCCGGGCCGCTCATGCCGCCGGTCAAGCCAGCGAATCGTCAGCGAGATCAGCTTCGCAACGATCGGTGCAATCACAAAAAACGTGGTGACAAACAGCAATATCTTGCTGGCGTTTATGATGTTGATACCACCGCCAATGGAAAATTCATACAGCAGCGCGAGCAGAACCACGCCCAGCACGTCATCCAGTACCGCAGCCCCAAGTACAATCTGGCCTTCCTTGCCGTTTTGACGCTTTAGATCCGCAAGCACTCGAACGGTGATACCGATGCTGGTAGCGGTCAGTGTGCCTCCAATAAACAGGGAGACCAGCATTGGCAAGCCGAATACCCCTGATGCGACCAGGTAACCGAGCATAAAGGGTGCTACCAGCCCGCCAATAGCCACTACCAGTGACTGGTTGCCGGCATCCACCAGGCGTCTGACGTCGGTTTCCAGGCCGACTTCGAACAGCAGCAGGATGATGCCGATCTCGGCCAGCATGCGCAGCACCTCATTCGGTTCCAGGATGCCCAGCAAGCTCGGCCCAAGCAGAATCCCGGCGGCCAGTTCACCGATGACCGCCGGCGCCCTGAAAAATACCGCAATTTCAGCCAGCACTCGTGCGCTGAGCAGGATAATCAGCAGGTGCAGGAAAAATATGTGTGTTTCCATCAGCGTTGGCCGGTGAAGATCCCCGTCTGTATTTATTGACTGTTTTCAGTATAAATATAACCATGCAGGCCGATATGACGATAATCAACCGAGGTGTATCCCATACCCGATGTACTGGCTATCTTTCAAAAAGAAGCAGGAAGAACAGGTTACCGGACTAATCCTGCCTGGTGGCGGGGCACGTAATGCCTACCAGGTGGGTGTGCTGAAGGCCATCGCTGATATGCTTCCGGAGGACGCAGAAAATCCGTTCCCTGTGATCTGCGGGACTTCATCGGGTGCGCTGAACGCGGTGTTGCTGGCCAGCAGCGCTACCCGTTTCCAGGAGGGCGTTGATCGTCTCTGGGGAATCTGGGCCAATTTTCACATCGGCAAGGTATTCAAGGTAGATGGCTGGACGGCACTGGTCAGCGCGTGGCGCTGGATGACTACCTTTGCGCTGGGTGCGCTGGTGAAAAAACAGCCGGCCTCGGTACTCGATAATTCTCCCTTGCGCGAGCTGCTGGAGCGCCATATCCGCTTTGCGAGAATCCAGCATGCGATTGATAGCGGTGCACTGCGCGCGGTGTCTGTGACGGCCTCGGGTTATACCAGTGGCACTTCAGTGGCCTTTTACCAGGGTGTCAGTGATCTGGTGCCGTGGCTGCGCACGCGCCGCCGTGGCCAGCCGACCGAGTTGACACTCAATCATCTGATGGCATCCAGCGCCATCCCGGTGTTGTTCCCGGCAGTGAAGTTGCGCAATGAATTCTTCGGCGATGGCTCGATGCGCCAGACGGCGCCACTCAGTCCGGCCTTGCACATGGGCGCCAATCGGCTGCTGATTATCGGTGTACGCAACAAACAGCTGGATTTCCCGCCGGAGAATGAACAGCAAATCAGGTATCCGACAATCGGACATATTTCCGGCTATATCTTCGACAGTCTGTTTATGGACAGTCTGGATGCCGATATCGAGCGTATGCGCCGTATTAATCACACCGTGACGGAATCACGCGACAAGCGTATCGAGTATAACGACACGGCCTTGCGCCAGATTGACTACCTGGTGATTTCACCCAGCGCGGATGTGCGGGAGATCGTGGAGAAGTACGTGGGTAATTTTCCGCGCTCGGTACGCATCCTGCTCAAGGGTATTGGTGCATTGACCCGCGAAGGGCGTCCGCTCATGAGCTACCTGATGTTCGATTCCCAGTTCTGCAAGGAACTCATGGAGCTTGGCTACCAGGACGGCATGGCGGCGCGGGAGCAGATTCTGCATCTGCTCGGGCGTGATGACCTGGTTGACGAGGAAGCTGCCGGATAATCCGGCAGTATCGTGGTGAGGCAGCCGCCTGCTGCAGCTGGCCAGATGCTTTAGCGGTGCAGGCGATCCTGGCGTCGCCAGCGGTTGACGATATCATCCACATCCAGATCGGCCAGCCCGGAGCTCCAGTGACGGTAGAAATCGACGCTGGAGCTGTTCGGTGGCGGATCCGGCTTGAACAGTTGCACGCGGGTTGGCAGTGGCACGGCAAGACCCATGATCATCGCTTCACCCTGGCCAAGCGAGGACAGGATGTCGATGAAATCGCGCTCTGCTTCCGGAACCAGGTCCTTCACATAAGCCTGATCGTCCGGGTTGGTAAGTCGCAGGCAGATGAAGGTACTGCACTGTGCCAGCACGGTTTCCGATAATTCATGGGGGCGCTGGGTGACCACGGCAAGCCCTACACCATATTTCCGGCCTTCTTTCGCGATACGTTGCATGGAGCGGCGGGTTCCCTCGAACTGGGAATTGCCCTCGCGTGGAATGTAGGAATGCGCTTCCTCGCACACCAGCAGCAGCGGGAATTCCTTGAACATCGGATTCCAGTAATTGAACTCGAATGCGAGCCGGCCAACCTGTGCAGTTACCACCGGGCGTACGTCGAACGGAACCGAGCTCATATCAATAATGGTGATCTGTGCGCGTGGTTCGCCAAGGCCGACGAAGTCGCGCAGTAACCCGGGCAGTGTGTCGGAAGACGTGCGATGCTTCGGATTCAGCAGGAAATCGTAACGCGCATCGTTCATGCGGCTTTGCAGGCGCATCAGGAACTGGTCAAAGAGTCCGGCCAGTGGGCCCTTGTCCTTGCCGAAGTTCGATGACATCTTGTTGGCCGTTTCAAAATATGCGTGCAGCTCCTGCAGGGAGAAATATACCGGGGAGTCAATCGACAGATCGCCGATCCCGAGATCCTTGTTGGACTTGTTCCGCAGTTCATGAACACTGTCACGAAGGAATGCAATTTGCGATGACGCGGATGCATCCGAGCGGTCGATCAACAGGTCGACCAGTTCGGCAAACGTCATTAGCCAGTAGGGAATTTCCAGATCGCGAGCATCGATATAGCGCGTGGTTTTGCTGTCAAATGCATAGTGACGATTGCCTTCATTGTCTTCCCAGCTGTATTCGCCATGCAGATCCAGCAATATGATATGTGCATTACGCATGGTTTTTACGGCTCGCTGCAGCAGGTTTGCCACAGTCCATGACTTGCCGGCACCGGATTGACCGAGAATGGCGAAATGGCGACCAAACAAGGCGGCCGGATCCAGGCAGACATCAATAGTCTCGTCGGCGGATGCGTTGCCGACCGCAAAACCCTGTGCACGGAACTTGATGAAGATGGACTCGACATCTTCCTTGTCGACCATGTGGACCTCGGCGCCGGTAACCGGGTAATTCTTGATACCGTTCTGGAAGGTACCACTGCGCACGATTTCGCCCAGTGGAATCAGCTGGATTGAACGACAGGAACCATTGCCTGAATGGCTCGGAATTTCACCGATTGAGGTGATAACTGCCAGTATCTTGATGTCACCCTGAATAATGGCAACGTACGAGCCCGGCTGTCCAATCAGCTCATCATCACGGCTCGTGGAGATGCGCGGCAAGCGACCTTCATTGCCATCTGCCAGCCTTGCGGTCATCGAGCCGGTTTCGATTCTGGTCAGGTGCCCAATCAGTGTTTTCGTATACGGTGTCATTTCCGGTTACCTTTGTCTGGCCGGCTGGTAACATCAGCCAGCCTGCTGGATTCAATGGCTTTCCTGCGGCCCCCTCTGCCGGTTTCACCCTCCCGAAAGCGGGGCGTGCAGGCAACACAGTTCTATAACGGCAGGGGTACGCAATCTATTAAACCTGTGTGGGAAATCGCAGGGAGCAGCCGGAAATCAGCGGCTTGCCGGCGGAGGCTGGCTCCGCCGGCAAGTCAGGACTGGTGGGGTAATTACTTCAGGTCGCGGTGTCGGGCAGGCCCGCCGCAGGTCTTCATTTTCGCCATCAGGCGTGCTGCGCTGCTCCCCGATATCGCCATCACCTGGCTGGTTACCCCATAACCACCGAGTATGCGGTTATGGGGTATGGAGAGCTTGATGATGGATCAGTTGTAATAAGGGCCGCGTGCTTCCGGTTGCATCAGGTTACGAAACTGCTTGCGGTAGTAAACGACCGCGCTGCTGCCCTCTGCCTTGACATCGAATATCTTCCACTGATCCCCGGTGCGATAGAAGCGGAATTCCAGGCGGGTCGGAATGCCATTCGGTTGCATGATCCAGGCGCTGACGCGCACGTCGTTGCTGCCCTGGCCGCGCGGTGTGAAATATCGAATGGGCTGGTCGGTATAGGTAACCAGCTTCTGCGCCAGTGTGTTCATGAAGGAGTTCTTCAGTTGTTCCTGCATGGTTGCACGCTGTTGCGGAGACATGCGTTTCCATGCACTGCCGGCTGCCCAGCGAGACATGTACGAAAAGTCAAAATACGGTTCAATCTCTGTTTTCATGAAAGCCAGCGCCTGGTCGCGGTCCTGTGCCCGGCCACTCTTGATAAAGGCGGTAAGCTTGGTCACACCAGCCCTGACGATGGTTGCAGGACTTACTGAATCAACCTTGTCTACGGCTGGACCGCCCCAGGTGCCGGGATATCCGGGCGGGTAGGCGGCGATTGCGGTCTGGGTGGAGGCGAGGATGAGCAAAACAGGTACAATAATACGGGTAATTTTCATTGATACCTCGTTTATGGGCATGGGTGAAATGAAAAAAGCAGGCTTGTGAAACAAGCCTGCTTTATACCGTACATGACCCTGACATGCCAGTACATGCACTGGAACGTGCATGGACTGACACAGGTGGTTTACTTACTTGTCAGCCGGGGCAGCCGGGGCAGCCGGGGCGGCCGGTGCATAGCCATACGGAGCAGCATAGCCAGGATAGCCGCCACCATAGCCATAGCCAGGATAACCACCACCCCAGCCCGGACCATAGCCATAGCCCGGACCATAGCCGTCGTAACCATAACCACGGCCATAGCCGTAACCACGACCGTAACCACGGCCACGACCACCGCCGCTGAAGCTCATGTCGAAGTCGCCGGTACCGTCGGCGTCGAAGGGACCCCAGTCATTACCCCAACCGTTGCCCCAGTTATTCCCACCCCACGGACCCCAGCCACCCCATGCATGGGCGGCCGTCATCGGCATGGCGGAAAGTCCGGCGATGGCCGCGGCTGCGAGTGCTAATTTAAAACTTTTCATTTGGTACTACCTCCTGTTGCAAAAAAACGCGTCAAAAAATTAGTGCAGGACTAATACTGCAAGATCAAGGTACCGTCAATTTTGACTTGAATCAAGATGCTTGTAGATTCACCAAACTATATTGTTGACTAAACCAAATACCTATTTTTCTAATGGTTTTTTGTGCCAGCCACTACTGGCAAGGAGAGCAAAGTTGCCATGCGCCTGATTCTCGGAGTGCTTTTAACCGCAGTATCGCTGGTTGCAGCCGCCGCACCGGATGGTGCCGAGCTGTTTGGCCGCTATTGCGCAGCGTGTCATGGAGACAAAGGCGATGGCGGAGTGGGCGTTCCCTTGTCGCTGCCGACGTTTCTGGACAGCGTGGATGACCGGTTTCTGGCCGAGACCATACGTTACGGCAGACCGGGTCGTGTCATGCCGGCCTTCGATGCCCTGAGCGACGCCCAGGTCAGTGCTATTGTTACCTATATACGAGCCTGGTCGAAGCAGCCGGCCCCGATCTACGGCGACAAGCCGGTCAGTGGCGACCCGGTGCATGGCAAGGAGCTGTTTGCGAGCCACTGCGCAGCATGTCACGGCGAGAATGGCGGGGGCGGCAAGGGCACCGGTGTAACCTTTTCCCGGCACCGTGACCTTCCTATCATTGCGCCGGCGCTGAACAATTCCGGTTTCCTGCGTGCGGCCACGGACGAAATGATCCGCTACACGCTACAGTATGGCAGGCCAGGCACTCCGATGATTTCGTCGAAGGAGCAGGGCCTGTCCGGCCAGGATGTAAATGACCTGGTCAGTTACGTGCGCAGCTTCGATGGACACGCCACAGACACCCATCCTGCTGACCCGGCAGTAGCGGCGACCCTCAGTGCCGAGTCTCCCTATACGCTGGAGGAGACCGTTGAGAACATCAAGCAGGCGATCACCAGCCAGAATTTTATCCTGATTCGAACCGATACGCTGGAGCATGGCCTGGTCAAGGAGGGCGAGGAAAATCCGCGCCAGGTTATCCTGCACTTCTGCAATTTCAACTTCCTCTACGAAGCGCTCGCCGTGGACCCTCGTGTCGGGATGTTTCTGCCTTGCCTGGTAGCGGTGACCGAGCAGGCGGGCAAGGTGACTGTCAGTACGATTGATCCCCAGTACCTCAGCCAGCTGTTCAATAATGTCGAGCTGGATGAATACTGCAAACGCATGCGCGGTGTGTACCAGTCAATAATCGAGGAGGCAACGCTATGAAGTTGCACCAGCTGACAGGTTTTCTTGCCTGGGTAGTGTTATTTGTAACGCAGTCTGTACATGCCGAGGATATCATCATGACTCGCTCGGTATTGGCTTTTCCGGAAGCGATGCTGGTGTTGCAGGAATCGATCGCTGCGCATGGGTACACCGTCTCACGGGTACAGCGTATCGACGTCGGACTGACCGGCAAGGGCTACCAGACGGACAAATACCGGATTGTTTTTGCCGCCAAGCTCGACGAGATCAGGATGCTCACGGAGCGCGCGCCGCAATTGGTTCCCTATCTGCCGCCAAAGATTTCCATCTTCGCGGAGGGAGAGCAGACGGTGCTGGTCACTATCAATCCCGAGCGCTATGGAATCATCGCCGATGGAGCAGTGGATCCGGTGTTTTTCAAGCGCTGGGAGAGTGATTTGCGCTCCATCTTCCACGACGTGAACAGCGCACGCTAGCCATCCGCAGTGGCCAGGCGCACCAGATCGTGCGCTACCCGAATTCGTGATCGTGTTGCCGGAAAAAAATACGCGGATACAGGATCCGCGCTAAGTGGGAGATGTTGCCGGCTGTCGCCTCAACACGGGCAAAGTCTGGCAGCAACACCGGAATTGTGTATTGATCCAAATCAAATCACAGCCAGTCCGGTTTCCAGCTGCGGGCTGACTGGTGCTGTTCTGGTGAAACCCGATCTGGTAGGCCAGTGTTCTTTCCAGAAACCGATGTCCATGCGCGATTTCCCTGGAACAGTTTGTGGCGCGAGTCATTAAACCCGATTTGTGAGTCCAGGTCGTTAGTATATAGTTGTCAGAGGCGGTCATCGGGGGTGTTCATGTCCGGGCAAGAGGCGGAAGCATTCAGGGCGGCATTCAAGGGTCGTTTTGAGAACGTGTTGCGCTGGCAACAGCTGGATGCCCTGTGGGATGTACTGGATCATGATGCGGCGGGCAGCTGGTACATTTATGCAGTCGGTGAACAGCCCCCCGTTGCACCATCCAGCGCAGAGCAGGTTCGGACGTTTCTGCAGGAGATCTCCGCCTTGCTGCGCAAGGAGCATGAAGAAGACTATTGCGGCATCGTATTTACCGATTCCATGGAGGCGCCGGCTTTGGTGAAGATTTTCGATCCACACCATCTCGGAGTTTCCTGCGGCTACAGTGACAACCCGCCTTTACCGGGGTGGATATTATCCAAGCTGCCGCCGGTGGACATGCAGGCTGCCGCTCCGCTGTCCGGCAATCGGAGGCGCTGGTGGCGACGCTTGCTGCTACAGCATAATTAACTGAAATCCATCCATTTCCTGGATTTTCCTGCAGAACTGCCGCAGCGCGTGCCACGGTCTTTCCGGACCAGGCGGCTGTTTGGCTTGCTGTATATAACAATTCTTTAATATACTCTCGCAAGCCCGGCGCAGAACAGGCGCCACCGTATAGCGGAATTACCGTTTTTAAATAGAGGAGTATGGAAATGAAAAAACTGACAAGTTTGGTTATCGCGGGCATTCTGCTGGGTACCAGCGGATCCGTACTGGCGGGTGATGCCGCGGCTGGCAAGGCCAAGTCCGCTACCTGTGCCGGCTGCCATGGTCCCGCAGGGATAAGCAGCAACCCGATGTGGCCGAACCTGGCCAGTCAGAAGGAAGGCTACCTGGTTAAGCAAATGAAGGCCTTCCGTGACGGTACCCGCACTGACCCGATGATGGGCCCGATGGCCAAGCCGCTGACCGATGCGGATATCGACAACCTCGCGGCTTACTACAGCAGTCTGTAATACAGTCAGATCCAACCGGCAGGCTCGCAGGGGCCTGCCGTTTTTTTTGCCTAGTCCGCTACCGCCTGCTGGTTCAGGTACAGCAGCGTCGAGAACAGTAACAGGGCGCCCGCCTGGTGCATGGATGCTATGGCAACCGGCACATGCAGTAACAGGGTGGCAATCCCCAGCGCCACCTGCAGGATGGCAACGGCCATCAACCCATGTATGGTATTGCGCAACCGGCGTGCAGCAGGCGTTCGCAATGACCGGATCCACAGCACCAGCACAGCGCAGAAAACCAGCGTTGCCAGAACCCGGTGGTCAAATTGTACGGTGGCGATATTTTCGAAGAAATTGCGCCATATCGGGTCGAGCATGAAGATGGCCTGCGGAATCCAGTGGCCGTCCATCAGTGGAAAGGTGTTGTAGGCAAATCCGGCTTTCAGACCCGCGACAAAGCCGCCGGACAGTATGGTGAGAAATGCCAGGCCGGTGAGCACGGTGATGGCGCGTCGCATCCCGCGCGCTACCACCATGCGCTGGTCATGGCGAAACCACAGCCCGAGCGCGACATGAAACATCCAGGCATAGATCAGGATTGCCATGCCAAGATGGGCGGTGAGCCGGTATTGGCTGACATGCGGGTTGTCTACCAGCCCGCTTTTCACCATGTACCAGCCCAGTAAACCCTGCAGGCCGCCGAGCACAAACATGCCGGCCAGCTTTGGGGCGAGTGCGCGACTGATCCAGCCCCTGGCAAGGAAGTACAGGAACGGCAGCAGAAAGACGGTCCCTATGGTGCGTCCGAGTACGCGATGCGCATACTCGAACCAGTAAATATTCTTGAAGCCATCGAGATCCATCCCGATGTTGATCTTGAGATATTCCGGTGACTGCCTGTAGAGCTCGAATGTCTCGTTCCACTCGGTATCGTCGAGCGGCGGAATGATGCCGAAGATCGGATCCCACTCCACTATGGACAATCCTGAACCGGTCAGCCGGGTAACGCCGCCGAGTACAACCATGCCATAGACCATGAGACAGCATACGAACAGCCAGCTTGCGATATAGCGGTTGTGCTTGTAGCGGGTACTGTCAGTGTGAATTTCGTGCATGGATGGTTCATCCGTATTGATTGCCGGGTACTCCCCAGGTGCGCGGCTGGAGATTGTACCTGAAAATATTTCAGGTCGTGGTTCACCGCACAGTTTTGCAGAATATACTTAACGGGAACGTTGCCTGGGCGGCAAGGGGGCAAGCATGATGCCTGTGAGAATCATCCTCGGTGTATTGTTCGGCCTGGCGTTGCTCGGGTTGCTGCTGATCGGCGCGGGCCGCATGACGATGAGTACGGGGCCTGCCACGGGGAGTGCGGGACCGATGATTCAAGAACGGATGGCGCCACAGGTGCCGGAACAGCTCTTGCTGGATATCTCCGTGCATACCCTGGAGGAGCTGCAGGTGCTGCTGGATCGTGTGGAGCAATTAACGCATAGCGCAGGCCAGTCCACCGGGCCCGACAGCGTGGCCCTGATCCTGCACGGACCCGAGGTGGATTTTTTTGCCACCGGCAATTATCCACAATACAAGAATATTGTGGATCAGGCGGCGCGGCTCGATGCACTCGATATCATTGACGTGAAAATCTGCCAGACCATGATGAATGTGCGTGGTGTGGCGCGGGATGATATTCCGGCGTTCATCGAGCAGGTTCCGAACGGGCGGCAGGAAATCGACCGCCTGGTGAAGCAGGGTTACGTGTATTTCTAGGCTTACAGCGCCTCGGCACGTATTACATGACCGTAGCGATCGGTGACCAGGTGCAATTGCCCGCGACAGGGCATGCGTTCGTTGACATTACCTGACCCTTCCATGATCAATTCGTCGAACTGGATCTCTACAATCAGCTCGTTACCGAATTCCATGATCACATGGAAACGCAGTGAACTGCTGTCGATCCAGCCGCGTTGCGAGCAGAACCGTGCCAGTTCCCGGCACGATTTCAGGTAGGACTCAATCAGGGACATATCGCAGTTCTTCGCGAGGCTGACAACGACAGCTCGGAGCCGGATTTCTGCACCGTAGTACCTCCACACACCCATGCCACTATGCACCGTGCCCGCAGGCAACAGTATAAAAAGTATAGGCGATCCGTTCAGGCTTGCAATGATCGCCGCCCGGATGCGGGATTACTCAATAAATTCAGCAGGATGTTGCGTATGGTGGGGCGGGGGGTGGCCCGGGGGGGGAAGATCCCCCGGGCCTGCTGTTTCAGTGGATCAATCAGCGCTCGCGATTATGCAGGATACGCTCGATGATCGGGGCCAGAATGATTTCCATGGCAAAGCCCATCTTGCCTCCCGGTACCACGATGATGTTGCGGCGTGACATGAAGGAGTCTGACAGCATGCCGAGCAGGTAAGGAAAGTCGACCTGCAGCTTGGCCGGATCCCTGAAGCGGATTACCACAAAGCTTTCATCGGGAGTAGGGATATCACGGGCAATGAACGGGTTGGAGGTATCTACCGTCGGGACGCGCTGAAAATTGATATCTGTACGTGAGAACTGCGGCGTAATGTAGTGCACGTAATCATGCATGCGGCGCAGGATGGTATCGGTAACGACATCGGCGGAATAACCGCGTTGTTCGCAGTCACGGTGAATCTTCTGGATCCACTCCAGGTTGACAATGGGTACCACCCCGATCAGCAGGTCGACATGTTGTGCGACATCGATGTCATCGGTCACGATGCCGCCATGGAGACCTTCGTAAAACAGCAGGTCGGTTCCATCGCCTACCTTTTCCCACGGGGTGAATTCACCAGGATTTTGTCCGAATGGTTTGGCTTCTTCATCGCTGTGCAGGTAGTAGCGCCGCTCGCATGAGCCGGTATTGCCATAGCTCTTGAAAGTTTCCTCGAGTTTATCGAAGACGTTTGCTTCCGGCCCGAAGTGGCTGAAGTTCGTGTTCCCCTCTGACTCGGCGGTCGCCATGGCCTGCTTCATCGAGACGCGGTCATAGCGGTGATAACTGTCGCCTTCAATGACTACGGGATTAACACCCTCGCGCAGGAAGATGTGCTCGAAGGCGACCTTGACGGTCGTGGTGCCAGCGCCAGAGGAGCCGGTCACGGCAATAATCGGATGTTTTTTGGACATGGGGTAGCTCCTGGTCCTGGCCGTATTGTTAAGTTGTCATCGTGGATGCTTCCGGCCTGTTGCCGCCAGTGCGGGTTGTCGCCCGCACCCAACCGGATGCCGAGATCACGACGGCCGCGTATTGAACCATTTTTGCATGTACCAACTCAAGCCACCCACACGCTGTACTTTTCGCGATGCCGGGGGGTAGGCATTAAATACATGCGATACAATAAGTTGAAATGCAGTGCCCGGGCGGATCACGCTACTGTGCAAACGCGTGCGACGACCTGGTATGCCGGCTTTGCCAATATCTGCAAGCTGACAAGGCGGGTGGTGCGGGCCGTGGGTCGCGTGATCCCGGGTTTTTGGATGGCGCACGCGCATGCCATAATGGGCGGCCGGTTATAAACCAAGCGTTCCGTGTCAACGTTAACAATCATCCAGCTGGGAATTGCCCGGGGAGATTTAGATGAAATCAGCCAAGCGTAGTGCGATGCAACTGGAGCGGTTTTTGCCGTTCCTGTCATGGATCAGCGTCCTCAAGCAGCCCGGAGTCATGCGTGCCGACCTGATCGCGGGCATCACCGTCGCGCTGGTGCTGGTCCCGCAATCCATGGCGTATGCGCAGCTGGCCGGCTTGCCACCATACTATGGGCTGTATGCCTCGTTCCTGCCCGGCATGGTAGCTGCGCTGTTTGGCTCTTCGCGCCAGCTGGCAACCGGCCCGGTCGCGGTGGTATCTCTGCTGACAGCGTCGGCGCTGGAGCCGATTGCCGGTGCCAACCCGGAACTCTATCTCGCCTATGCAATCATGCTGGCGTTGATGGTCGGCATCTTCCAGATGGCGCTCGGGCTGCTGCGGCTGGGTCTACTGGTTAACTTCCTGTCACATCCGGTCGTGATCGGTTTTACCAATGCGGCGGCAATCATCATTGGAACTTCACAACTCGGCAAGCTGTTCGGCGTGTCGGTCGAAAAGGCCGACCATACCTATGAAACCGTGTTCAACACGGTGGTGGCCGCGATTCACAATACGCACCTGGAAACCTTCATGATGGCCATGCTGGCGCTGGCCATCATGATCCTGCTGAAACGATATCTGCAAGCTATCCCCAATGTGCTGACTGCGGTGGTGGTGACCACGCTGATTTCCTGGCAAAGCGGGTTCGAGGCAGCGGGAGGCATGGTGGTTGGTGTAGTGCCGGCTGGCTTGCCACCGTTTACCTTCCCGGAGCTGAATTTCCAGATCATGGCACAGCTGCTCAGTGTGTCAGTGGCAATAGGGATTATCGGTTTCATGGAGGCAATCTCGATTGCCAAGGCGATGGCAGCCAGGACCCGGCAACGGCTGGATGCCAACCAGGAGCTGGTCGGGCAGGGGTTGTCGAACATTGTTTCCAGCCTGTTCAGTGGTTATGCCGTGTCCGGCTCCTTTTCGCGTTCCGCAGTCAATATCAGTGCCGGTGCGGTAACCGGATTTTCTGCCGTGGTCACCGGACTGGTAGTGGGCATCACCCTGATTGCCCTGACACCTTTGCTCTACCATCTTCCCCAGGCAACACTGGCTGCAGTGATCATCATGGCGGTAATCAACCTGGTGAAGATCGACCCGGTCAGGCACGCCTGGAAGGTGCAGCGTCATGATGCGGTGGTGGCTGTGGTGACTTTCCTGCTCACGATCATGTGGGCGCCGCACCTGGACAAGGGCATCATGGTGGGTGTGATTTTGTCACTGATGTTGTTCCTGTATCGCACCATGACACCGCGCGTTGCCGTGTTATCACGAGATCCCGATGGCACCCTGCGCGATGCCGAGGTGCGCAAGCTGCAGACCTGCCGCAATATTTCACTGATTCGTTTTGATGGCCCCCTGTACTTTGCCAATACCGGGTATTTTGAGGACAAGGTGCTGGAACGGGTGGCATTGAAGCCTGATCTCAAGTTCGTCATCATTGACGCGGAGGGCATCAACGAGATCGATGCTACCGGTGAAGAGATGTTGCATAACCTGATTAGCCGCCTCAAAGAAGCCGGGGTCGAACTGATTATGGCGCGCGCGAAGAAGCAGTTGTGGGATACCTTTGAGCGCACCAACCTGATGGAAAAACTCGGCCGTGACCACATGTTTGCGTTGCGAACCCAGGCGTTTAACTATGCCTGGGACCGGCTTGGCGACAACCACGCCGAAACCTGTCCGCTGCGTGTGCCGCAACCGGTCGAAAGCACCCCCTAGATCCGTTCAAACACCAGGTCATGGACGGTGTGCCCAAGCCGCTGACCACGCTGTTCAAAACGGGTGACCGGACGATATGCGGGCCGCTCGGCAAAGTTGCCAGCGCCGGCGCGATTGCGGAATGCGGAATTTCCCCGCATTACCCCGAGCATGTGCAGTGCGTAGTCTTCCCAGTCAGTGGCCATGTGCAGTATTCCTCCGGGCCTTAACTTTTCGGCCAGCAGCTCGATGAAATCCGCTTGAACGATGCGGCGTTTGTGGTGACGTTGCTTGTGCCACGGGTCGGGAAACAGCAGCAGCATGCGCTGTACGCAGCGCGCTGGCAGGTCGTTGCGCAGGATGTCCACGGCGTCACCGCACATGACGCGTACATTGCCGAGTTGCTGTGTGCTTAATTCATGCAGCAGGCGTCCAACACCGGGCCGGTGTACCTCGATGCCGAGAAAGTCACAGTCCGGGTTAGCCCTGGCCATGGCCAGCAGGGTGTCACCATTGCCGAAGCCGATCTCCACAGTTAGTGGTGCGACCCGTCCAAACAGGGTTGCCGGAGTCACGGGAGTGCCGGAATCGACGCCGAACACGGGCCAGAGCTCCTGCAGGGCACGCTGTTGACCGGCGGTGATGCGTCCCTCGCGACGAACAAAGGAGCGGATCCTGCGTACTGGCTTGTCGTTTTCTGTGCTCATCCGGGGTCATCGAGTATGAATGTTGCCTATTTTAGGTATTATGACTGCCTTGCAATACAGTTTTCTCGGCGGAGTTTGCCATGGACTCAACAGGATTGATGCTGGACTGGTTGCGGGAGGAATTCTCCAGCCACGGGTTACTGGTCTTCGGCATGCAACTCGCGCTGATCCCGGTCGTGGTGGGATGTGCCTGGCTTATACATCGTTACGCGCAGCGCGTGCTGGCAGAGCATCTTGGCAAGCATGACCTTTCCAATGCACGCCGGGCGTTGTTGCGTACCGGCCTGCGCCTTGCCTTTCCGTTGAGCACGCTGCTGGTTGTGCTGGCTGGTATTGTCGTGTTCCGCCTGATGCAGTATCAAACCCCGGTGCTCGATGTACTGGCGAAACTGCTGGTAGCACTCGCGATGGTCAGAATGGTGGTGTATGGCCTGCGCAAGGGCTTCGCTCCAGGGGCTGCGCTCAAGGCCTGGGAATATGTGATCAGTACCGCAGTATGGGTGGTGGTGGCATTGCATCTGCTGGGCTGGTATATCCCGGTGCTGAACGGCCTGGACACACTGGCTCTGGAGGTCGGTACCAGCCGGATTTCGCTGTTGATGGCTACCAAGCTGGTAGTGCTGTCGGGGCTCTACCTGTTGCTGGCGTTCTGGGTGTCGGGGCTGGTCGAACAGCGCCTGCAGCGTTCCCGCAATATCAACGCGAGTATGCGCGTCGGTCTGGCCAAGGTGGTCAAGTTTGCGCTGCTGACTCTGGCGATCCTGGCGGCGCTGACCGAGGCGGGACTGGACCTGGCTTCCCTGACGGTGTTCGGTGGCGCGCTGGGTGTCGGCATTGGCTTTGGCCTGCAGAAGATTGTCAGTAATTTCATCAGTGGTTTTATCCTGCTTGGCGATCGTTCCATTCGTCCGGGTGACGTGATCAGCGTGGGTGGGACCTATGGCTGGGTCAAGCAACTGCGTGCCCGCTATATCGTGGTGCGCAACCGGGATGGCGTCGAAACCCTGATTCCGAACGAGAACCTCGTTACCACGGACGTGATCAACTGGAGCTACAGCGACCGCCAGGTACGCGTGCGTATTCCTGTGCAAATCAGTTACCACGATGACCCGGAGCAGGCCATGGCGATCATGGAAAAGGCGGCGCGGGTCAATCCGCGCGTGCTGTCAAACCCGGAACCGGCCGTACGGCTGATGGCATTCGCTGACAGCGGCATTGCGCTGGAATTGCGGGTCTGGCTGACCGATCCGGAGGAAGGCGTTGGCAACGTGCGTTCCGATATCAATCTGGAAATCTGGCGCGAGTTCAAAAAGGCCGGAATTACCATCCCGTTCCCGCAGCGGGATGTGCATGTCAGGTATATGAATCCGGCACCGGCGGACTTGCAGGCACCTGGCAGGCCCGGTCAGCAAGGCATTTAAGCAGCGTCTGGTCTGGCTGTCATTCCCGCGCAGGCGGGGATCGCTTGTTCAGTGAGCCGTTAATAAAATCGCTATCAATGGCTGCTTGCGCAGGCAGAGCTTATTTTTGCAGCCGCCATCCCGTCCGCTGTTTCAGAAGAATGTACCGTCAATCGGTGAAGATGCGCTGGCGAAACGCTTGCGTGGAATGCGACCGGCGCGAAATGCCTCGCGTCCGGCCTCGATGCCTTTCTTCATGGCCGAGGCCATCAGTACCGGATCGCGTGCACCGGCGATGGCGGTGTTCATCAGCACGCCGTCGCAACCCAGCTCCATGGCCAGCGCGGCATCCGAGGCGGTGCCGACACCGGCGTCGACCAGGATGGGAACCTTTGCGTTCTCGACAATGGTCATGATGTTGTAGGGATTGCGAATGCCCAGGCCCGAGCCGATAGGCGCGGCCAGCGGCATCACCGCAACACAGCCCAGCTCTTCAAACCGCTTGGCGATGATCGGGTCGTCATTGGTATAGACCATGATCTTGAAGCCGTCTTTCACCAGGATTTCAGTGGCCACGATGGTCTGCAGGATGTCCGGGAACAGGGTTTTTTCGTCACCCAGCACTTCGAGTTTGACCAGGTCGTGCCCGTCCAGCAGCTCGCGCGCCAGCCGGCAGGTGCGCACGGCATCTTCGGCGGTGTAGCAGCCCGCCGTGTTGGGTAGCAGGGTGTAGCGGTCCGGCGGCAGGACATCCAGCAGGCTGGGTTCGTCTGGATTCTGTCCAATATTGGTACGGCGTATGGCGACGGTTACGATTTCGGCGCCACTGGCCTCGGTAGCCGCTTTTGTTTCGGCCATGTTCCGGTATTTTCCGGTACCCACCAGCAAGCGTGAGCGATAGCTGACACCGGCGATGATCAGCGGGTCATCGATGACTTGTGGTTGCGCTTTGTGTGCAGTGGACATGTGCGTTCGACTCTTTGATACTTGGGTAAATACAGCCCGGGAAACCGCTGCTGTCAGCCGCCGCCAATGGCGTGGACGATCTCGATCCGGTCACCAGGCTGGATCATATGATGATCAAAGCGGCTGCGCGGCACAATCTCGCGATTGATTTCCAGTGCGAGCCGGCGTCCGGACAGGCCCAGCGTTTGCAGCAGAGCGGCGGCACTGGTTTGTTCGGGGATTTCGCGGTTGTCACCGTTGAGTATGATATCCATAGTAATCGCGGGGCTGTTCGACAGGGATATTCTACCGTAATCCGCGCTCCGTGAGCGTGCCGGATGCGTGGGCAGGGAACCGATGACACTCTTGACCGAAGACATAATCTCCGTTGAGCAGGCAGGCACCCTCGATGGCCTGATGGTGCACCGGGTGCGGCGCAGTCCGGATGCGCTGGCGTACCGCAGCTACGATGCCGCATCCTGTAGCTGGCACGACACCAGCTGGCGCGAGGTCGGGGAGCAGGTGGCGCGCTGGCGTACGGCACTGGACGCCGAGCAGCTGGGTCCGGGTGACCGGGTCGCGGTGCACCTGCGCAACAGCCGCGAGTGGGTGTACTTCGACCAGGCGGCGTTGTCCTGCGGGCTGGTGGTTGTC
>CAJQOV010000053.1 GCA_905480065.1 uncultured Gammaproteobacteria bacterium
CGCGCCATCGAACCACGCTACGGACTTTGGACATTGCCGGCCGGATTCATGGAAAACGGCGAGTCCACAGTACAGGCCGCTGCGCGCGAAACACTGGAAGAAGCCTGCGCAGAAGTCACCGATATGTCTTTGTATGGAGTATTCAGCATCCCGCACATTAACCAGGTCTACATGATGTTCCTGGCACGACTGGTATCGGATGATTATGCCCCAGGCGAGGAAACGCTGAATACACGCCTGTTCAGCGAACAGGAAATTCCCTGGCGTGAACTCGCCTTTCCGGTCGTCATCCGCACCCTGCAACGATATTTTCATGACGTAAAACACGGTGTCTTCCCGGTATACGTGGAAGACATCATCAAACCACCGACGCGAACACCCTGACCAAGGAGAATGTGATGGACAAATTCCTGCTAATCCTGCTGCCGGCCTTGTTGTGCATCTCCCTGCCAGTTGATGCCAGGGAAATAGACGGTGTCCCGATTCCTGATTCGGTCACTGTTGCGGACAGCACCCTGCAACTAAATGGCGCCGGCATACGCAAGAAACTCTTCATGGATATTTATATCGGCGCACTGTACTTGCCGGCCAGGACGCCGGACAGCAGCGCCATCCTGACTGACACCGGCCCTGCCAGTGTATTGATGCATATCCTCTATAAGGAGCTCAGCAAGAAGAAGATCACCAACGCCTGGTCGGATGGCATGCGCGCCAACCTGACCACTGAGGAAATGCACTCGCTGCAGGCAACCCTGGACACCTTCAACACCCTGTTCATGACCGTCCACAAGGGCGACGTCATTCGCATCGACTTCATCCCGGGCAAAGGCACCGAGGTACGCATCAATAACGAATGGCGTGGCATTGTCGGGGATAACACCTTCTTCCGCGCCCTGCTGAAGGTATGGCTCGGTCCTGAACCGGTCAGCAGCTCGCTGAAAGACGCCATGCTTGGCAAGGATTGATCAACAAGCATCTTCATGCGCGGCGTTTTTCTGGATGACCGGACAGTAACCGCAGGTGACCTGGACCTGGAGGCACTGCGTGCCACCCTGCCAGACTGGCATTTTGCTGGCATGACCGGCACAAGCCAGGTCGAAGAATATATCCGTGCGGCAGGGGTAGTAATCACCAACAAGGTGGCACTGGACAGAAGCTTGCTGGCCGGCGCCCCACGCCTGCGGCTGGTGTGTATCGCTGCGACCGGCGCCAACAATATCGATCTGCAGGCCGCTGCTGAACACGGCATCACCGTTTGCAATGTGCGTGGCTATGCCACAGCATCGGTCGTGGAACATGTGTTCATGGTCATGCTTGCGCTGGGTCACCGGCTGCATGAACATCGCGAGGCTATAGAACGCGGCGATTGGGGCCGCTCGCCGGCCTTTAGCCTGCTGGACTACCCGTTTACGGAATTGGCCGGCAAAACACTGGGTATCGTGGGTTATGGTGAACTGGGCAAGGGTGTGGCCAGCGTAGCGAGGGCATTTGGCATGCATGTCCTGCTGGCACAACGCCCCGGCGGTCCGGCGCAGAGTGGTCGCATCCCGCTGCAGAGGCTGCTGGCCGAATCTGACGTGGTAAGCCTGCACTGCCCCCTCACTCCAGCAACGCATAACCTGATCGGCACCCCGGAACTGAAAAACATGCGCAACAATGCCTTCCTGATCAACACGGCGCGCGGCGGGATAGTCAATGAAGCAGCCCTGGCGGCTGCATTACGCAATGGTGATATCGCCGGCGCAGCGGTCGATGTTCTGAGCGAGGAACCGCCCCGGCCCGGCAACCCGCTGCTGGAACCCGAAATTCCAAACCTGATCATCACCCCACACACAGCATGGGCCGGCATTCGTTCCCGCCAGGCATTGATCAGGGAACTCACCGCTAACATCCGGGCTTTTCTGGATGGTTCGCCACGCAATATGGTCCTGCCCTGAGCGCCATAAACAACAGCGCTGCACCCGGGATGGAACAGATACAGGACAACCTGGCTGTTATTCAGCGACGCATCCATGCTGCCGCCGCCAGCGCCACACGCAGTCCCGACACCATTCGCCTGATCGCGGTCAGTAAACACATGCCGCCCGAATCGCTGTCCAGGGCCATGGCGGCAGGCCAGTTCTGCTTCGGGGAAAACTACCTGCAGGAAGCAGTACAAAAGCAGGCGCAACTGCATGACGAACGCATCGAGTGGCATTTTATCGGCCACCTGCAAACCAACAAGGCAAAACAGGCTGTCGGGAAATTTTCCTGGTTGCACACCATGGACAATCTCAAACTTGCCGACAAGCTGGCTGCCGCCATGGCGGGTACCGGCCTGATACTGAACGTGCTGCTGCAGGTTAATGTAGCAAATGATCCCGGCAAGTCCGGCATCCCTGCCAGAAACGTTTTGCACTTCGCTGAAGCCTTGCTTGAGGCGGAACATCGCGCCATCCGGCTATGTGGATTGATGACAATCGGTCGCCAGCATGCAAACAAGGATGAACGGCGCGCTGATTTTGCCAGCTTGCGCAGGCTGTCCGAGTTATGCGGCGACCACCTGGGCAAGGAATATTTTACCGAGTTGTCCATGGGCATGAGTGATGATTTCGAGCTGGCCATACAGGAAGGCTCGACCATGCTGCGCATCGGTAGCGCCATCTTCGGGGCACGTCCGCCGGTCACACCAAAAGCATGACGCTATGTACCTGTTTTTGAAGAGCGGTCTGCACCCGACCTGAAAGGTTCATCCATGGCACATATTCCAGTACAATGGCGGGCTTGAATTTGTACCTGCCATACAAGAGGTCTTCAGATGGTAATGCTTGACGGGCAAACATCCCTTTGGGTCATTGGGATACTGTGCTTGCTGATCGGTGCTGTGCTGGGATGCATGATCACCTACGCGCTGATGGCCCGGAATGGCCGCACCCATCAGCTACAGATAGAACTGAACCAGCTAAAAGACAACTTCAGGGACTACCGTGACCAGGTAACCCATCACTTCATGCGCAGCTCACAACTGGTGCAGGAAATGACCCAGAGCTATCGTTCCGTGTACGAGCACCTTGCATCCGGTGCCCAACGGCTGTGCGGCGAGCTCGATCACGACACGCTGCAGGCCGTTGCAGCTGCCCGGCTGGACAATTCCGCACATGCCACCGGTGATACTGAAATCGACTACGACGATTACGCCGAACTGTCACGGATTCGCGATGATATCGACGAATTGCTCGGTGAGTCACCACGCATTTCCGATCTGGATGCCAAACACCAAGCGGATGAGAAGTCACTGCAGCACTGAGCCGCGGAAAATCAGTCGCCACTCACGGTAATCATGAGCTTGCGTTGCTGGCCTGCGTGACGGTGCTCCCAGAGATAAATCCCCTGCCAGGTGCCCAGTGCCAGGCGACCATCACTGACCGGCAAGGTCAGGTCCGAGTGCGTCAATACGGTACGCACGTGGGCTGGCATATCGTCCGCCCCTTCATCCACGTGCTCAAACAAAGGATCGCCATCCGGAACATGGCGTGACATGAATCGTTCAAGGTCGGCGCGCACCACCGGGTCGGCATTCTCGCAAAGCATCAGTGATGCGCTGGTATGCTGCAGGAACACGTGACACAGTCCGGTCGTGATCCCGGACTGCTGCAAAATATCCCGTATTCGATCGGTAACCGGATAGCTGCCCCGTCCCCGGGTGGTTACCGAAAACACCTGCCGGGCAATCATTTGCGGCCGCAGCTGCCCTGGTAAACCGACATTATCGATACCAGCTCGCGTAATACCTGCGCCTGATCTGCTTTATTCAGTCCTTCCATCCCCGGTACTGAACGGCCCGCCTGGAGGACCTCGATATACTCGGCGACCCTCTTGCAGCCCTGCTCGCACAGTTGCTCGACACAGCGCTCCACGCGCAGTTGCCGGCGGACCATGGGCTGTTCATGTCTTATAACCTGCGGTTCCATAGGGGATTCCGGATTTCACACCTCGGTCACAGTTTCCGGCCTGACATCGTCCTATGCTGGAGACCGGCATCAGAACTAGCACTGATGATACCAGCTCTACCAGGCGGGTGAGAATCCACATGAACCTTCGATGCAAAATCAGCCCTATCAGTCTGTGTCTTTGTGCATGGCTGGCGGGTTGCGCCGCGTCGCCCACCGCACGACTCATGCCGGACAGCTACGATCATGCGCAGATACCGCCCGCCACCCGGTCATCTGACCACTACAGCGCCTGGATACCCTATAGCCGTGCGCCAACGGCGACGGTTGCGCAGGCGATGGTACATGTGGCACTGGGCGAAGCGCGCTTGCAGGCCGGCAAACAACTCTGTAACGCCAGCCTGCAGCCCGCGCAGGTGATGGGCATTGTAGGTCCGCTGCACATCCGGGAGACGCCTGACCAGGGCGGCCAGGCTTTCTGGTTCTACCGCATCAGCGTGCAGCCGGGCATGCACGGCTGCAGGGAGATCGATCAATCCGAGCAGTACCGCGCGCTACAGGGTAATTTGCCGGCGTGGTTACAGCTGAGTCCAGCCGTGGACACATCCCGGGCTGTCGGATTACTCGATCCACCCTAGCTCTCACACAGCACCGCAGTCTGACACAGGCCTGTATACAGCCGGAAACGCGTGCAAAGGGAACGATCGGTAAATTCCATTCGTAACGAATGTATCCCGCCGCCACCCTGCCCGTTCCTCAATTTTCCAGGTCGCAGCGGTCCTCCAGCGGCAGACCGGGTATGGGTGCTAGGTTGGTGCTGGCCTCGATTGCAGGGGATCGACCTCCAGCAAGGGATCCTGCTGCTCCACGAGCTTGCCGAGGGTCTGCTCCCCGAGACTGGACAACAGCGCGGCATCCGCCTCCTGCACCAGCCGGTCTACCGGCGCAACCGTGGCCAGCTGGTGCAGACCGAGGAATCGGCTCTCCCCGGCATTGCGCACCGCCGCCAGCAGCTTCACCAGTGAAGTAGTCTCTGGAGCATGCAATGGCAGGAAAATCGTGCCGTCTTGCTGCTGGACTTCCGCAAGATAACCGGCGTTAACCAGTACCTGCAACGTCCGGCTTACCGGCTCATCGGGCAAGTCGAGAAATGCGATCAGCTGATCCAGACTCCATGCCGGTTTGTCGTGGTAGTGATGGTAGGCAACCAGGTACATGAGCTGCAAGGCCAGGCGTTCCCGCAAACGATTACTCAACACAAAACGGATACGATGCAGGGTCATGTACTTCGGGTTTTGAACGAAGTAGGCAATTTGCGACCCTACCAGCAGGATCAGCCAGCTTAGATACATCCAGATCAACAACAGGATCAGGATTGCAAAGCTCGAGTAGATAGCTGCATATTTTGCAGAAGATGCGATAAATGTAGCAAATCCCCAGCCGGTAATTTTCCACAGTACCCCGGCCAGCACGCCACCGACCAGCGCAGCCCGGAATTGCACATGCGTATTCGGTATCAGGATATATATGAAAGTAAAGGCAAGACACACCAGCAGGTAGGGCAACAGCCTGCCTGCATAAACGAACATGCTGCCATATGGCTCCACAGACGCAATGTGCGTTGCGAACCCGGTGTTCAGCATGGCTGCCGTTACACCTACTGCGCTGAAAATCAGCACCGGACCAATCGTGATCACACTGAGATAATTGCTGAACCGTTGCGACAGCGATCGCAGACGATCAATCTGCCAGACAAAATTGAAAGCCGCCTCGATTTTCTGTACCAGTGCGATCACGGTGTATATCAGCATCGCAAAGCCGACAGAACCGAGCATGCCAACCTTCACATTCTCGACGAAACCGATAATTGTTTGCGCAAGCTCCTCACCGCCCGGACCGAGCGGCTCCAGAATGATATTGAACAGGTAGGACTCCAGCTGCTGGTGAAAACCGAAACCCTTCAGCACCGAGAAGCTCACGGCCAGCAACGGGACAATGGAAAGCAGCGTGGTATACACCAGGCTCATGGCACGGAGATTCAACTGCCCGCCAAGCAGCTCCCTCAGCAGCATATGAATCACTCGCAGGATAAATACGACAAGAAGTCGCATACCCCTGAGATCACGCAGATCATCATCCCAGACGAACGCAGTCAGGCTGGTTAGCGGTTTTTTCAGTAGCGATATCATCTCGGCATCCTGCACATCAAGCAGCTGACGGAACAGTACCGTAGCAACCCCGGAAGTACCAGTTCCTGGCTTCGGGGAGGCTGCGGCAGGCCCGAATCGAGGCTGCTGCCCCGCTGCCCTGGTACACACCGAATCCATGGTGGCCAATCAGCCGCCATGCCCCGTCTCCACCGAGCACACCAGATCGGCGCACCTGGTTAAAGCTGACATACCTGGCGCCGATACTTTCATTTGCATACCCAATCGATCCGACAGGCAGACTAATGAGCGAAAACATCGGTGCAAAACAGCGACTTCTGATCGTCGATGACTCCAAGGTGATCCGCGTCACCGCGCGCAAAATCCTGCAGAATCACTTTGCAACCGTTGAAGCAGTCGATGGCGCCAATGCCTGGGAAATTCTGAATGCGGGGCCGGCGTTTTCACTGGTCGTCTCTGACCTTACCATGCCGAACCTGGACGGCTTCGGATTACTGGAAAAAATCCGCAGTTCGCATCAGCCCGATATCAGCGACCTGCCAGTCATCATCATCACCGGTGCGAATGACTCGGAGTCAACCATGCAGCGTGCCCGCGCGGCCGGTGCCACCGATTTCATTGGCAAACCGTTCGATGCCGTGCATCTGCTTGCGCGCACCCAGGCACATGCCAATGCCTACGTTTCCAAACGCTCATTGAAAGTGTATGCGTTGAGCCTGGAAGAGCAGTCGCTGGTGGATACACAAACCGGGCTTGCCAATGAAGCGGCATTTATGGACCGTGGTTATCAGCAGCTTTCTTATGCAATCCGGCACAACAGCAGGTTTGCACTCGCACAGATTGAAATCGATCATTTTGGTGACCTGTTCAAGCAACATGGCAAAACCGCTACAGACATGGTTATCAAATACGCCGCGACTGTGCTCGAATCAGGCATCCGCCAGGAGGATATGGCCGCGCGCATCGGCGCAGCACGATTCGCCATGCTGCTGCCCGACATGGACCAGACCGGCATTCACCGGCTTACTGACCGCATCAGCAACGATATCCGTAATCGCACCGTCAAGTACGGCAACGGGAAAATTCACTTTACCGTCAGCATCGGTATCGCAGCACCCGCCATCGAACAGGATACCCGGCTGGAGATACTGCTGCACGCAGCAGGCAACAGCCTGCGTGACGCAATCATTGCCGGCGGTGACCGGATTGTCATCCATGAGAGCGGAAGCTCCACACCGCCAACGACCACCACGAATATTTCCCGGCACATGGACTCCGCTGCAATCGCCGATATTATCGCCGAAACGGCGCATTACAGCGTGAACGACGGAGGGGCGGCGGAAACAGAATCGGTGACAATTACCGCCACCACCCTGGCCGACAGCGTTGTTGCACAACTGCCTGAAGTCACCGCCGAGCCGGCAATCAACATCGAGGCCGTAACATTGCAGGAGCCGGATATTTTCCCCGTCAGCCCGGCTGCGCAGGAAAATAACGCCCCGCATCACCACGACGACGAAGAAATCCTGATCACTTCACCCTACGACCTGTTCGGGGACTTGCGCGAGACCGACACAGCGGCTGATTCTTCCGGCCCCTGGCAAATTGCAAATAATGATCCCCTCCCCAAGGCACAAGCCGCCTGCGCAGTTACGCCGGCCACACCAGTACAACCGGTCATGGCAGTACAACCGGTCATGGCAGAATCCGCCCCAGGTGCGGCAGAGGAATCGGCCGAGATACCGGAAATTATTCCGGATCAACCCCGTAGCGGCCTGTTTCGACGCCTGCTGGCGTTGTTTACGCGTTCGCGCCAGTACACCTGAACCCGTCAACAGCAGCCGGCCGCCAGGGCATGCTGCTGTTCCCAGAACATGGCAGTTTGCCTATAATCACGGGCACTGCAATGCCGGCCGGCTACCGCCGCGGACCCGTTCATGCCCTCGTTCGATATTGTTTCCGAAGTTGATCTCCACGAAGTAAGCAATGCGGTTGATCAGGCCAATCGCGAGGTCGGCAACCGCTTCGACTTCAAGGGAACCGACTCCCGCATAGAGCGCAGTGACGCCGTGCTGACGCTCCACAGCCAAAGTGAATTTCAGTTGCGCCAGATGCAGGACATCCTGCACAACAGGCTGGCCAGGCGCGGCGTGGATATCAATGCACTGGCGGATGAAGAGGTCATTGTGCGCGGCAACCGGGCAACGCTTGCCACCACCATACGCCAGGGCATCGATCAGGACACCGCCAGACAACTGATCCGTCAGATCAAGGATTCGAGAGTGAAAGTCCAGGCCGCGATCCAGGGTGACAGGGTCCGCGTTTCGGGCAAGAGCCGGGATGATTTACAGAAAATTATCAGCAGCTTGCGTGAATCGGCAGGCGACCTCCCCCTGCAGTACATCAACTTTCGCGATTGAATGCAGCAGCGCCCGGCTGGCGCAGGAAATACCGCAATACTGTTCAGACTGGCAGCGAAGTAGACTAGAATAGCGCGACTTTTATCCAACCGGCAGCGCAAACCCACCCATGACCCAGTCAAACCAGAGCAACAACATGCCCAATCACCACCCGCAAGACAGCTTCACCAAGGATGAGCTGCTGGAGTGCGGGCATGCCCGCCTGTTCGGGCCAGGCAATGCGCAGCTACCGCTGCCCCCGATGCTGATGTTCGACCGCATCATCACCATCAACAAGGATGGTGGCGATCACCACAAGGGCCTGATTATCGCCGAGCTCGACGTTGATCCGAGCCTGTGGTTCTTTGACTGCCATTTCGAGGGTGACCCGGTGATGCCGGGCTGTCTGGGTCTGGACGCCATGTGGCAGCTGGTCGGTTTCTTCCTGGGCTGGGCAGGCAGCCCCGGCCGCGGCCGGGCACTGGGCGCAGGGGAAGTAAAATTCACCGGACAGGTCACGCCAAAAAACAACATGATTACCTACCGCATCCACATGAAACGCGTAATCCAGCGCAAGCTTAACATGGGCATTGCCGACGGCGTCATGGAGGTCGATGGGCGCGTCATCTATGCCGCGACCAACCTGCGGGTGGGCCTATTTACTTCAACAGATAAATTCTAGGATTCTTTACTATGCGACGCGTCGTAATTACCGGAATCGGGGTAGTCTCCAGCCTCGGCAACAACAAGCAGGAGGTAACCGCTTCACTGCATGATGGCCGTTCCGGCATTGAATATATCGATGAATACCGGGAACTCGGCTTCCGTAGCCATATCGGTGGCACCGTCAATATAGACACGGAAGCACGCATCGACCGCAAGCTGCGCCGGTTCATGGGCAACAGCGCTGCCTATAACTATATTGCCATGCAGGAAGCGGTCGAGGACTCCGGCCTTGCTGACAACATGGTATCCAATGAACGTACCGGCCTGATTGCAGGTTCCGGCGGCGCTTCGACTGAAAACGTTGCGCTGGCTATCGACACCCTGCGCGAAAAAGGCCTGCGACGTGTCGGCCCGTACATGGTGCCACGCACCATGTCCAGCACCAATTCAGCCTGCCTGGCCACGCCGTTCAAGATACACGGCGTCAATTACTCGATCAGTTCGGCCTGCTCGACCAGCGCGCATTGCATCGGCAATGGTTATGAGCTGATTCAGTTTGGCAAGCAGGATATCGTGTTTGCCGGCGGCGGCGAGGAACTGCACTGGACGCTGACGCTCATGTTCGACGCCATGGGCGCCCTGTCATCCAAGTACAACGACGCCCCGACCACGGCTTCACGAGCCTATGATGCAAACCGCGACGGTTTTGTGATTGCCGGCGGTGGCGGCATGGTGGTACTCGAGGAACTGGAACACGCCCGCGCACGCGGGGCAAAGATCTATGCCGAACTGATCGGTTATGGTGCCACCTCGGACGGCTATGACATGGTGCAACCGTCCGGAGAAGGCGCCGTGCGTTGCATGCGCCAGGCGTTATCAACGGTGGATGAGCCGGTTGACTACATCAACGCGCACGGCACCAGCACACCGGTCGGAGACATGCGTGAGCTGGAGGCAATCGGAACCGTGTTTGGCAACAACATCCCGAAGATCAATTCCACCAAGTCCCTGTCGGGGCACTCGCTGGGGGCGGCCGGGGTACACGAGGCGATCTATTCACTGCTGATGATGCAGGCTGATTTCCTGTGTGCGTCTGCCAACATTACCGAGATTGATCCACTGGGTGCCGGTTTCCCGATCATTCGCGAGCGCATCGACAATGCCGGCACCAATATCATCATGTCGAACAGCTTCGGCTTCGGTGGCACCAACGCCACGCTGGTGTTCAAACGCTGGCAGGACGGCTGAATAGCTAGCGGAATTCCAGCGGCTGGCGTGACTCACGCCAGCGCTGGAACGTCTCATGCTCGAGATACCCGCCCTCGAGAATATAATCCAGCACGTTTTGCAGGCGATAGAACTGCACCACGGAATCCACGCGGATGATCTCGTGGCCATTGGCATCGAAAAAGATCAGCGTCGGCGTATAGAACAGGCCGAGCCGCTCGGCCCACTGGTGCGCCGTCAGTCGCTCCCCCGCCGGGGTAACCACCGGCGTGTCGGACCAGAACGACAACTGCACCACTTCCAGCTGGCCGAAGCGCTGGCGGATTCCTGCATCCTGCATCGGACCGGTATGCAGCACATCACAGGCATGGCAGTTGCCTTGCTCGAATATCACGACCAGCGGCCGCTCGCCGGCAATCCGGCTGCGATCCAGCATGTACGGTCCCGGCAGGAAGAACGACTCCTCGCTCAATTCGCCCGGCTCGAACACCAGCGGGACATCCGCACGGGCCAGGTACTTGGGAAAGGTCTCCTCGCGGTAGTGGCCATCCGCCACGTACTCGAGTGCGGCACGGAACCGGTACGGGGGGTAATAGCCGCGCAGTCGCAGCGCCTCCTCGCCATCCAGCGCGTAAAACACCACTGATGGCGTAAAGTTGGTTTTCTCCCGGGTGGCAAAACGGTTCTCGTCCAGTGCAGCGCCCTGCAGGTCGGTGACCTGGTTGTGGCCATGAATGTCGATCCCGATGACATCGAATCGCTCCGTCATGTAGAGACGAATATCATCCCTTGCCAGATCATGTTCGAGAAACTGCCGACAGTAGGCACAGTACTTCTGGCCGAAATAGACCACCAGACCGGCCTTGTTCGACTTGTGCGCCTCCGCCAGATCCTCGCGCAGATCAAGAAAACTCAGTTTGAACCAGTCCGGAAACGCCAGCGGCTCTTGCAGCGGCTGGTCATCAAATTCAGGAAATTCCTGTTCCGCAACGGCCGGGACAGACATCGCAACCAGTGCCCAGACGAGGGTAGCTGCGAGTACCCTTGTAATGCGCCGGTGTTGCCCCATGCGATTGCCTCCCCCCAGCGTCAGCCAGTCGGGCAATAACTGGCATAACTGGTTTCCGTCTCCCACAGGGCCACCTCGATCACCGGGTAACCCTTGCCTGCCACATAATCATAGATCATGCGCGCAATTGCCTCCGCGGTAGGATTCTGTTCGGTCGCAAGTACCCGTTCCCCGGCCGACTGCAACAGCGGCAACAGGGGATCCTCCCGGTGTAACAGCAGCGTGTGGTCAATCTCGCGATCCAGCCAGTCCCAGACCAGGCGCTTCACCCCGCTGAAATCCTCCACCATGCCGCGCTCGTCCAGGGTTTCACTTTCGAGCGTAATCACGGCGCGCGCATTGTGCCCGTGCAGGTGCCGGCACTTGCCCTGGTAATTCAGCAGTCGATGTCCGTAGCAAAACGACACGGATTTTGAGACACGGTACATGTGCGGGTTCCAGGATATGCAGTTAGACAATAGCGTTAAGAAAACACATTCGGTTCCAGCGCTAACCGGCAAAAATGTGGCAACGGCCCGGCCGATTACAAACATTGTATGAACCCTACCCCACTATGGCTATACATATCGTCGATAAAGTTATTAGAATGCTATCCATGTGCATGATTTTTGAAGTATTGGAAAGACGCTGATGGCCGGCATGCCAACATGGACCATTCTGGGTGGCGGATACCAGTCCTATCTCAAGGGGGACTACCGCGCGGCCTACGAAGAATGGCTGCCGCTGGCAGAGCTCGGCGACGTCGAGGCACAATACAACCTGGGTGTGATGTACGACGAAGGCGCCGGGGTGGAACAGGATTACGCTGCCGCTGCCGCCTGGTACCGCAAGTCGGCGGAGCAGGGATTTGTCGATGCCCAGACCAACCTCGGCCTGATGTACTACAACGGGCAAGGGGTTGCCCGGGACCATGGCGAAGCGGCGCGCTGGTTCAGCAAGGCCGCAAGCCAGGGTGACCAGGAAGCTGCCGAATTTCTGCAGCGCATCCACGCTGCAACCGGCACCTAGACGGACCCGGCATCCCCGCGCGCCAGAACGTAAAATGCCAATATAATCAGAATATTCTGGCAGACATCTCATTTACATCATCAGTGCACGATACCAGCCATGACTGACAGCAGCTACCAGCAAGCCCCGACGATCACGCTCGATCCGGGGCTGCCCTTGCCCGGCAGCATCACGCGTCCGGATTATGCACCCGGCGAGCGGGACGCGCTGATCAGCGAGATCAAGTCCCTGCTACCGGAAAAGGACGCCGTACTGGTGGCTCACTATTACACCGACGAAGACCTGCAGATGATTGCCGATGCCACCGGCGGCACCGTGTCCGACTCGCTGGAAATGGCGCGCTTCGGCAACCGGCACCCGGCCCGCACACTGGTGGTTGCCGGTGTGCGGTTCATGGGCGAGACAGCGAAGATCCTGAACCCGGAAAAGCGCGTGCTGATGCCCACGCTGCAGGCCGAATGCTCGCTCGACCTGGGTTGTCCGCCCGAACAATTTATCCCGTTCTGCGATGCGCACCCCGACCGCACGGTGGTGGTTTATGCCAACACCTGTGCCGAGGTGAAGGCGCGCGCGGACTGGGTGGTCACTTCCAGCATTGCCGTGGACGTAGTCAAATATCTGCACGCGCAAGGCAAGAAGATTCTCTGGGGCCCGGACCGCTATCTGGGCGATTATGTGCAGCGGATATCCGGAGCCGACATGCTGCTGTGGCAAGCCAGCTGTATCGTGCATGAGCGTTTCAAGGCGGCTGCACTGCAGAACCTGGCGCGCCAGTATCCGGATGCCGCCGTCCTGGTACACCCGGAATCACCCAAAGAAGTGATCGCACTCGCCGACGTGGTCGGTTCCACCACCCAACTCATCAACGCCGCACAAAACCTGCCCAACAAGCGCCTGATCGTTGCCACCGACAATGGCATCTTCTACAAGATGAAACTGGCTGCACCGGACAAGATTTTCATGGAGGCGCCATCTGCCGGCGAAGGGGCAACCTGCGAGAGTTGCGCGCACTGCCCCTGGATGGCGATGAATCACCTGCGCAACCTCGCCGAGGTACTGCGCAACGGCAACAACGAGATTCATGTCGATCCCGAAATCGGCCGGCGGGCATTACGCTCCACCCAGCGCATGATCGACTTCGCCGCCGGCAGGCGCTGAGTTGCACACAGCAAGCTGGCCGTTCAGCAGTCACCCGCCGCCAGTAGCGGTACTGCTGCTGATCTTGTTACTGCTCGGCTGTGATCACACCGCTACCGGCCTGACGACCGCGCCCGCGGCCCTCGGACCGCAACAGCTGGGCGTGATCATCAATGATCGCGACCCGCTCAGCCGCCGCATTGCCGAATACTACGTAGTCAAGCGCCGGATACCGCAGCGCAACCTGATCCACGTCAGTTTCGAGCCCGGGTCCGCGGTGATGGAACCGAACCGCTTTCACGCGCTCAAGGCACAGGTTGACGTGGCCACACCCCGGACGGTAGAGGCCTACGCCCTTGCCTGGACGCTGCCGTACCGGGTCGGCTGCATGTCTATCACGACCGCGTTTGCAGCCGGATTCAACGCGGATTTCTGCGCCGCGAAATGCACGCCGACGCGCAGCAGCCCGTACTACGACAGCAACAGCCGGCGCCCTTTTGCCGACTTTGGCTGGCGCCCGGCCATGCTGCTCGCCGGCAGCAGCCTCGAGGAGGTGAAGGCGCTGATTGATCGCGGCGTGGCCTCCGATTTCAGCAATCCGCCCGGGACCGGTTACCTGGTCAGCACCTCGGACCGGCAACGCAACGTGCGGGCATGGTTCTATCCCGGGATAAAAATGATGCAAGGCGACCGGTTCAAAATCAGCCTCATCAACGCTGACCGCCTGGAATACCGTGATGACATCATGTTCTACTTTACCGGTCTTGCCCGGGTAGCCGGGCTGGAGACGGATACATTCCGGCCCGGCGCAATCGCCGACCACCTGACCTCCAGCGGCGGCAAACTGAACGGCAGCAACCAGATGAGCAGCCTGCGCTGGCTGGAGGCCGGTGCGACCGGCAGCTATGGCACGGTTACCGAGCCATGCGCCTTCGTCGACAAGTTTCCCCGTCCGAATGTCGTGATCGACCGCTACCTGAACGGGGAAACCCTGCTCGAGTCGTACTGGAAGAGTGTTGCGCAGCCGGGCCAGGGCGTATTCATCGGAGAACCGCTGGCACGGCCGTTTGCGCAATAGCTAGCTGTACCAGAGTACGATATACACAGGCTGTACAGGCTCCTACCCTGTAGTCAGGAGTTGATACAAGAAGAATAACGAGTGCAGGAGATTGAGGTATGTCACGCAAGTTGACAAGGTCACACCGGCATGACGATGCAGCAGACAGCGTCATGCGCCCTACTGCGTTGACTCTGGTGGCGCATATTATCCGCGCACTCGTCCTGGATGGGCTGTTCCTGCTGGTTGCCGCCATCGCGGTCGCGGCCTATCTCTACCAGACCGACCTGCGCAACGACGTGGTAATCATGCTCATCTTCGTGGGCATCGCGCTGCTGGCATTGCTGCGTGGCTGCAGCGCCTGGCAAAATGACCTGAACGATTACCAGCGGCACCTGGCCATGGAACGCCACAAGCTGTCCCTGGAACAGTCCAGCGCAACCCCCGGATATTCCCATTCACAGCGCTATCGCTACTGAGCGTCACAGCGCCGGCATGACCGGTACATCGGGCAAGCCATCGGGATACATCCCTTTCGCCCCGACCCGTTGATTTTCCGCTGTGCGCAACACGGGCTTTCATTGCAACTGCAGCGATGCCTGCCGTAACACCTCGTAAACAACTCTGTCACACCATCACCCAGGCTCACCGTACACGGCATCGCACTGTCACGCTACAATATCAGGATGAGGATTCCGGCGAACCACAGTGGTGGCATACCGGCACTGACAAGAGCGACCACACCAGACATCATTTCCAACCATGCTTGAAACCCTGCTTGGTAGCCTGCGTGGAAAAACCCTGCTAATCCGGCACCCCGCCTGGCAACAACGGGCGGACCGGGTACTGGACAAGCTGGAACGACACCAGAACCTGCTGATCCTCGGCTTCCGCTTCCTGTACGGTGTGCGCTAGGTTACGCCCTTTGTCATAGCCATGAGCGAGGTCTCCTATCTGCGCTTCACCCTGCTCAACCTGATCGGTGCAGCAATCCGGGCAACCGCCATCGGTCTCACCGGTTTCTATTTCGGGCAGGAGGTGGAAGCGCTGCTGGGTGATATCAAGCACTATGAAGTCGAGCTTATGGCGAGCATTGTCGCTATCGCCATTCTGATCTGGGTGGTCAATACTTTCCTGCAGCGGCGGAAAGCGCGTGCCACGCCTCGCAGCTTCAGGTGAAATTGAGCAAATGCAAGTACTCTGACCCCTTGAATTTCCCTTGAATTTCCGCTAACGAAAACCGGGGGGATGGCGGCGCCAGTACCATAACAGGATAAACCCGAACAGCATGCCGCCCAGGTGTGCGAAATGGGCGACGCCCGCCTCGGTTCCGGTGATACCGGCCCATAATTCGATAGCGCCGTAAATCAGCACGAACCACTTCGCGCGCAGCACAATGGGCGGAAATACCAGCAACAGTCGTTCGTTGGGAAAGGTCAGACCGAAGGCCAGCAACAGGCCGAAGACACCGCCCGACGCGCCCAGTGTGGCATAGCCGCCAGCTTCGGCCGGACCGAGGCTGGCGACGAATAACTGCACCAGACCGGCACCGATCACACAGAAAAAATAGTAGAACGTGAACGCGTTCGAACCCCACAGCCGTTCCATCCGCGAGCCGAACAGCCACAGCGCATACATGTTCAGCAACAGGTGCATGAGGCTGCCGTGCAGAAAGGCATAGGTCACCAGCTGCCACCACTGGAAACCGGGGGTCGGCTGACCTGACAGCGCTGTGACCAGCGACACCGGCGGCCAAAGCGCCAGCACATCGATCACCGGCCGGCCGGCATACAGCTCCAGTAAAAACATGCCACCGTTTGCGACCAGCAACAGCTGGACGATGGACGAAATGCCGGACTGGTGTCTATCCATCAGCACTGTACACGTTGCGACCCTGGCAACAACTTGCCGGTCATAACATCAGCGGCAGCAGCCCCACCAGCCCGAACAGGATCAGGTAAAACGCCACGATGTAGCTCAGCAACCTGGGCCACAGCAGGATCGAGACCCCCGCCAGCAACGAAATCAGCGGCGGTCCAGCCAGCACGAAATTCATTTCCATTTCAGCACTCCCGGGAAAGAAACCTGGTTATCGCCCGTAACCGCGTTGGCTGTCGCGTGCGAACCAACCTGTCAAACAGTAACATTGCACAAGCAGAAATCAGCCGCCAGGCAAAGTCACCAGCGCACCGAACAACACGAACGAGGCCTGCCTTCGGAAAAGTCATCGGGGCTGTCCCGGGTACGCTATCTAGCCTGCCTGGCGCAGGCGCTCCAGCGACGCCAGCAGCGATTGATAGGGTTCAACGAACTTGCGGATACCCTCTTCCTCGAGCGCCTGCGCAACTGCAGCCATGTCCACGCCCAGTCCGGCCAGTTGCCGCATCACGTCTTCGGCACCGGCCATGGCCTGATCAATTCGCAGTGCCGGCCTGCCGTGGTCGCGGTAGGCATTCAGCGTTTCCGGCGGCACGGTATTGACGGTATCGCGGGCAACCAGTGAATCGACATACTTGATGTCGGGATAGGCGGGATCCTTGGTACCGGTACTGGCCCAGAGCAGGCGCTGCGTGCTGGCACCGGCGCTGGCGAGCGCCTGCCAGCGCTGGTCTTGCGTTACCGACAGATAGTGCCGGTAGGCGAGCGCCGCACTGGCAATGGCCGCACTCCCGCGCAATTCACCCGCCAGCTTCGCCCGTGCAGCATCGGACTGCAAGGCATCCAGCAGGGCGTCCACCTTGACGTCGATACGGCTCAGAAAGAAGCTCGCCACCGAGGCCACCCGGTCAAGCGCCAGGCCCCGCGCCAGGCGTTCTTCCAGGGCGGTCAGATAAACCTCCAGCACACTGGCATAACGCTCTGCGGAGAACAGCAAGGTGACATTGACGTTGATACCGTCCGCCAGCAGCGTGCGCACCGCCACCAGACCTTCCCGGGTACCGGGTATCTTGATCATGATATTGGGCCGCTGCAGATGCGCCCATAAATCGCGTGCTTCGCGCACGGACGCCGCACTGTCGCGCGCCAGCAGCGGGGAAACCTCGATGCTGACGTAACCGTCGCGGCCCGCGCTGCGCTGGTACACCGGCAGAAAACTGTCAGCCGCGTGGCCGATATCCGCCAGCACCAGGGATTCATAGAGTGACTCGCGCGTTGCCCCGGCATGACCGAGGGTGGCGATATCGTCGGCGTAGGCAGCGTCGCCGGTAATGGCCTTTTCGAAGATCGACGGATTCGAGGTCAGGCCGGCGAGACCGTCCTCCTCAATGAGTTGTAACAGGGTCCCATCGTTCAGCATCGACCGATCGATGTAATCCAGCCAGATACTCTGGCCAAGGCTGCCCAGCGTGTTAACGGGGCTAGTGCTCATGATTGAACCTCCTGTGATACCAACGAGAAACGTGCCAGACAAGCGCTGGTTACCCGACACCTGCGGCAAGAGTTCACGCCCTGCACGACACAACGAGTATGGCATGAAAGCGATACAACCGGCCCCTGCCGAATTTGCAGCGCAGCGCATTCCCTACGGCTAGTAGACGTGTGACCGCGAAGAATCCATTTATACTCGAGGAATTGCCGATTTATATCACCTGACTGCGTGACATGGATGTACCAGACCGCCGCCAGGTACGCCCGGGATCTTTGCACTGGCCGATCCGCAACGCCTGCAGGAAGTTCT
>CAJQOV010000054.1 GCA_905480065.1 uncultured Gammaproteobacteria bacterium
CCCGGCTACCGCATGCACTGGTGTCCGGTGGCGTGTCCAACGTGTCGTTCTCGTTCCGCGGCAACAATCCGGTGCGCGAGGCGATCCATTCCGTGTTCCTCTACCACGCCATCAGGAACGGCATGGACATGGGCATCGTCAATGCCGGCCAGCTCGCCATTTACGAGGATATCCCGGATGAGCTGCGCGAGCGCGTCGAGGACGTGGTGCTCAATCGCCACCCGGATGCCACCGAGCGCCTGCTGGAAATTGCCGAGCAGTACCGCGGTGACGGCAAGGCCATCGAAAAGGCCGACACCCAGGAATGGCGCGGCTGGGAGGTCAAGAAGCGGCTGGAACATGCGCTGATCAAGGGTATTGCGGACTTTATCGAGATCGACACCGAGGAGGCGCGCCAGCAGGCGACCCGGCCGCTGGATGTCATCGAGGGGCCGCTGATGGACGGCATGAACGTGGTTGGTGACCTGTTCGGCGCGGGCAAGATGTTCCTGCCGCAGGTGGTGAAATCCGCGCGCGTGATGAAAAAGGCCGTGGCGTATCTCATGCCCTACATGGAGTCGGAGAAGGGCGAGGTCATGCAGACCAACGGCACCATCCTGATGGCTACGGTGAAGGGCGATGTGCATGATATCGGCAAGAACATCGTCGGTGTCGTGCTCGCCTGCAACAGCTACGAGGTAATCGACCTTGGCGTCATGGTGTCGGCCGATACCATCCTGAAAACCGCGCAGGAAAGGAACGTCGATATCATCGGCCTGTCCGGGTTGATCACGCCATCGCTCGACGAAATGGTGCACATGGCCAAAGAGATGGAGCGACTCGGCTTTGAGCTACCGCTGCTGATCGGTGGCGCCACCACCTCGCAGATTCACACCGCGGTGAAGATCGACCCGCAATACCACGGCGCCGTGGTGTACGTGCCGGATGCCTCGCGCGCCGTTGGCGTGGCCAGCACATTACTGAGCGGTGAACGCAACACCGAATACGTGCGCGAACTGAAGGCACACTATAAAGACCTGCGTGAGCAACGCGCCACTCAGCAACAGGAGCGCAAGCTGTCTTCGCTCAACGAGGCCCGTGCCAACAGGTTCGCCACCGACTGGAGCAGCTACCAGGCGACGAAACCATCGTTCACCGGCCTGAAGGTGTTCGACGACTACCCGCTCGGTGAACTGGTTAACTACATCGACTGGAGTCCGTTCTTCAAGGCCTGGGAACTGAGCGGCAGGTTCCCGGCCATTCTCGACGATCCGACCGTGGGGGAGGAGGCGAGCAAGCTCTATGCCGATGCCAACGCCATGCTGAAACGCATCGTCACCGAACACTGGCTGCAGGCGCGCGCCGTGATCGGCTTGTTCCCGGCCAACACGGTCGGTGATGACGACATCGAGCTGTATACCGACGACAGCCGTAGCGAGGTGCTGACCGTATTGCACACGCTGCGCCAGCAGATGAGTCGCCGCAACCAGGCACCGAACCTGGCGCTGGCCGATTTCATCGCGCCGAAAGAATCGGCTATCGAGGATTACATCGGTGCCTTTGCGGTCACTACCGGCATCGGGATCGAGGACAGGGTCGCGCAATTCGAGGCCGATCACGACGACTACAACAGCATCCTGCTCAAGGCACTGGCCGACCGGCTGGCCGAGGCATTTGCCGAACGCATGCACGAACGGGTACGCCGCGAATTCTGGGGCTATGCAGCGGCGGAAAACCTCAGCAACGAGGAACTCGTCAAGGAAGAATACCGCGGCATCCGCCCGGCGCCCGGTTACCCCGCCTGCCCGGACCACACCGAAAAACGCACGTTGTGGGAACTGATCAAGCCGGATCATCACGCCGGCATGACCATTACCGAGAGCTATGCCATGCTGCCGACCGCGTCGGTGTCGGGCTTTTATTTCGCACACCCCGAGGTGCGCTACTTCGGCACCGGCAAGATCGGCAGGGACCAGGTCGAGGATTACGCGCAACGCAAGGGGATGCAGGTCAGCGAGGTGGAACGCTGGCTGGCAAGTGTGCTGGGGTATGAAACCTAGCCAGATTCAAGCCGGGCGAGGGGGGGGGTAACAGGCCCTGCCTCGGCGCGCACTGGCTGTTACTGCGTAATCAACACCGCCAGACTCGATGGACTGGCCGGTCACCCGATGGTCCCATGGTGTCCGACCCCATCAGCCTAGCCACGCCTCGGACTTCGGGTATTTTTCCCGCACCAGGCGGATCTTTTCGTCCACCTCGTGCTGCTTTGCCGGATTGCCGTTGCGTGCCTCGTACGCTGCCTCGAGCTGCTCACCCACGCTTGGATATGCCACTCGCCGCAAGGCCGCATAGCGTTCTTCGTGCCGTGAATCCGCAATTTCTTCAAGCGCACGGCGGATTTGCTCATCCGTCGGCCGCGGGTCATCAGCCAGCCAGTCCTGGATGACAGGCTGCTGCTCCGTGTTGTCATGACGGATGATGTAATCCACACCAGCCGAGGCATGCGGGTTTAACAGGTGGATGGCACGGGCTAGCGCGCGTGCCTGCTCGTCATGGCGAACCAGGCTGTGCTGCTGTGCAACCTGCCTGATCTCACTATTCATGCGTCGTGACCTCCTCCACAGCACGACGACCCAGAAGCAGACAAAAATAACTACCAGGTAAAACATAATGGAAACGCCGTTGCCCATGGTGGATTGCCTCTTGGTTTGATAAGTCTGGATGGCGGATGTAACCGTTCACGCCGCTGTTCTTGCCGGGAAAATGCCACCAACCCTCTGATGCCCCAGCTACAGAAAAACACGATCAATATTGTAGACAAAAAATCGGTGTCAGTGAAAAATTGGTGTCAGAGTACATTTTACCCTTAATATTCGTCAAAAATGTGCTCTGACACCAATAATTAGCTCGGCAGTTATGCCGCGACAGCGTCTCTGTTTCCCCGTATCATGAATCTGGCATAACCCGTGTTGTTTCCGGATCATACAACTAGCAGTACGCTGCTCTATGGCAAAAACAACCCGTACCTCCAGACGACTCCAGAATACCCCACCATCCATCCAGACCTTGGGCTGGCGCGAGTGGGTCGCCTTGCCCGAACTGGGTATACCGGCGATCAAGGCCAAGTTGGATACCGGCGCACGTACCTCGGCGCTGCATGCGTTCCGGATCGAACCTTTTGCATCCAATCACATCCCCCGGGTTCGATTCTGGTTGCACCCGCTGCAGAAAAACCGCTCCATCGAACTGGTCTGCGAGGCACGACTCATGGACCGGCGTACTGTCAAAGACTCCGGCGGCCACGCGGAACAACGCTATATCATCGAATCACCCGTCTGCATTGGTGACCAGCAGTGGAACATCGAGATATCCCTGACCGATCGGGAAGATATGATGTTCCGGATGTTACTGGGACGCACGGCAATGACTGACGGACATCTGTCCATCGACCCGGCAACATCCTATGTCACCGGGCGCGGACTCCGCAAAGCCTACAAATAGCATACTTACAGGATCACACCATGAGAATTGCCATCCTATCCAGAAACAAGAAACTCTACTCCACCAAGCGAATGATCGAGGCGGCAGAACAACGCGGCCATGAGGTCCAGGTGCTGGACGTATTGCGTTGCTACATGAACATCACCTCACTCAAGCCGGAGATTCATCTCAACGGACAGGTAATAGACAACTTCGATGCGGTCATTCCCCGCATTGGCGCATCGGTGACCTTTTACGGCACCGCGGTATTGCGACAATTTGAAATGATGGGTGTGTATCCGCTGAACGAGTCGGTTGCGATCAGCCGCTCCCGTGACAAGCTGCGTGCCAGCCAGCTGTTTGCGCGCAAGGGCATCGGCTTGCCGGTCACCGGCTTCGCCAACAAGCCCGACGATATCAAGGACCTGATCAAGATGGTCGGCGGTGCGCCACTGGTGATCAAACTGCTGTCCGGCACCCAGGGCATCGGCGTAGTGCTGGCGGAAACGCAGAAGGCGGCGGAGAGCGTTATTGAATCGTTCCTCGGCCTGAAGGCCAGCGTACTGGTGCAGGAATTCATCAAGGAGGCCGGTGGCGCAGATATTCGCTGTTTCGTGGTCGGCGAGAAGGTCGTCGCCACCATGATGCGCCAGGGCAAGGAGGGGGAGTTCCGCTCCAACATTCACCGCGGCGGTTCGGCAAAGGTCATTACCATTACCCCGGAAGAGCGCGCCACGGCGTTACGCGCGGCCAACACCATGGGCCTGAACGTCTGCGGCGTCGACATCCTGCGCTCCAGTCGCGGGCCGCTGGTAATGGAGGTCAATTCCTCGCCCGGGCTGGAGGGCATTGAGAACGCTACTGGCAAGGATATTGCCGGTACTATCATCGAGTTCATGGAAAAGAATGCCAGGCACGGCAAGACCCGGACCAAGGGTGGCCGCTAGTTGATGCGCACTATGTTCGAAATTGGCGGCAAGCTGATCCAGCCCGGGCAGCGCGTAACGGTAGAGCTGGCCGTTCCCGACCTGTACACACACACCGGCATTACCCTGCCGGTGTGTGTCATCCATGGCAGAAAGGACGGCCCGGTGCTGTTTTTATCCGGCGCCATCCATGGTGATGAAATCAACGGTGTAGAAATCATTCGCCGGATTCTCAAGAGCAAGGCGATGAACAATCTGAAAGGGACACTGCTGGCCGTCCCGGTCGTAAATATCTACGGCTTCATCAACAAGACACGCTACCTGCCGGACCGCAGGGACCTGAACCGCTCGTTTCCCGGCTCGGAAACGGGATCGCTGGCGTCGCGCATGGCCAACGTGTTCCTGAGTGAGATCGTGTCCCGCTGCACGCACGGCATTGATCTGCACACCGCGGCCATTCATCGTGACAACCTGCCCCAGATTCGCGCGCTCATGGACGATCCGGAAACACAACGCATCGCCCTGGCATTTTCGTTACCGGTCATTCTGAACACACGTATCGTCGAGGGTTCCCTGCGTGAATCTGCCGAAAAGACCGGCGTATCGGTGATTGTCTATGAGGCAGGCGAGGCATTGCGTTTTGACGAGGCCTCGATCCGTGGCGGGGTGAAGGGCATCATCTCCGTCATGCGTGAAATCGATATGCTGCCGAAGTCAAAAAAACCGCACCGGGAGTACAACCCGCTGGTGGCGAAATCCAGTACCTGGGTCAGGGCGCCGCAAAGCGGTATTCTGCGCAGTATGAAAGTGCTTGGCGCAACCGTGACCAAAAATGAACTGATGGGCTTCATCTCGGACCCGTTTGGCGAAACCGAAAAAGAGGTCAGGGCCACCGAACACGGGATCATTATCGGCAGAACAAATATTCCCCTGGTCAATGAAGGGGAAGCACTGTTTCATATTGCACAATTCAAGAGCACCCGGGATGTGGCCGGGCAGGTGGAACAATCCCGGAATGAACTGGACCCGTCGACGGACCAGCTGGAGCCGCAGGAGCCGCCCATTATCTAGGGTGTCGGAATTCCACAGCTTTATTAATTCAACCAGGGACATCCCCATGAAATTGATCACTGCTATCGTACCCGCAATTCTGCTGATGGCCGGCTGCGCCAACTTTCCGGGCACCGCAACGACCGGTGCGGAAGGCACCGACAACATGACCAGCGCGGCCGGTGACGAGACGCTGGCGGAGCCAGCCAAGCCAGTCACACGCGAGCGCGAGGTCAATATCGGTAACTGGCGTGTGGATTGTTTGTACGAGGAAATCACCCTGCTGACCCAGTGCAAGGCGGAAACCTGGGGCAAACTCCTCCAGTACCTCGGTGATGAAATTTACCGGCCGGTTCCGATCCTGTGGGTATCATGGATGAAAGGCGAAGATCCGGACAAGCGCACGGTGTGCGTACTGGGCCATGACTATCCGGTCAATGCCGTCAGTTTCCGTGTGGACAACAATCAACCACTGCAACTGGCCGCCGCCACTGCCAGCGGCTGCTTCATCGCCAACCAGGCCTTGATCAATCAACTGCGCAAGGGGCAGCAACTGGTCGTCAGTTTTCTGCGTTTCCCGTGGGGCGAAACGAAAATCGGATTCAACCTGCATCGGTCGAACAGCGCTCTCGACGAACTGAAAAAGCTGGTCGCCGCGCAGTAGCCGTGCGCTGAAACCCGAGCCGGATTGCGGTGCGGGAAACCAGGCAGAGAGGCCCCGCCAGGCAACCAGTAGTTACCTGCGGCTGCTATCGCGCTCGCCTTGATAGCGTGTTTTCCGCACATTCGTTCTAGTAGTGCCTTGCTTATGCAGTTTCTGGCTGGAACCGGGGCCCGATGCTGGTTTTCGCCACCACTGATCGAACCGATAATTGACCTGGCTCAGCCCATAGCACCCGCTTTCCGCTAAAATTCAGGCACACCAGAAACCGATTGTTGTCGAGGTAATTCATGAAAACCGCCATCATACTCCTGCTGCTCCTTGCCCTGTCTTTCACAGTCCAGTCCATCCGCGCAGCCGACTCGACATACCAGCTCGAAGGCGGCGGCAGCGTGGCAGTGGACCCGGACACGAAGCGCGCGACCGTGACCCGGGATGGTGTCAGTACGCCGCTACACGACGGTACCCACCAGACACAGGACGGCACGACTCTCATCATCAGGCGGGGCGTCACCGTGATACCCAATGAGCCACCACCGCCACCGCGCGAACCGGAAGAACTGGCGGCGGAACACTGGGAAGGCGCGCCCATCGTTGGTTATTCGCCCTGCGAGCGACTGGTGCGCACGGTCTGCGGCAAACAGGACCAGTGCGCCGACATCGAAGGGTGCGCACTGGCGCGACAGTTACTCGACATGGAGACCCAGGAACGCAACTCCAGTGAAAACCGCAACCGTATGTCCTTCACCAGCGGCCAGTGCGTGGAGATGACGCCGGATACCGGGCTGTTCCCGGCTTGCGGCAAATAACAGGGAGCGGATCACGTTTCGCAACCATGCGCGCAGACCATCGATTGCCCGCGGAGAAGATATTCCCCACCCAGCGCAGGCATCCGGCACTACCAGGAGCAGATCTCCTCCTGTCAGCCAGCACCGGAACGTGCGTGATCATTTGTTTGACCCATGTCAGGTTATGCGCGGATTTCCCACGCCAAACCTTCACAAGGCTGGTCGCCGCCACCTCATCCCTGTATAAATGCAACGATGTCTCCCATTGGAAATTCGTCAGCTACCATCACATGATCCTCCAGGCATGAGAATTCACCGCCGCATTGCAACCCGTCTTTCCGCCGTGCTCGTGGTAATCATCACCGGCGGCGCCATCCTCATGGGCATGTCGATCACCCGCTCCGGCACCGACCTGCTGGTCAATGCCGCCACGGAACGCCTGACCCAGGAAAACCGCCTGGTATCGGTACGCTTGCAGGATATCCTCGATGCGGTTCAGCACGACGTGGAGTTTCTTGCCAGCAGCCCGGCAGTAGGCGATGTAGTCAGTGCCCTGGACACCGGGGGAAGCAAACCGCAACAGATCGAACTTTCAGCACAGGCCAGACACAGCCTGCAGGGCATGTTCGCGGCGCTGCTGAACAACCATCCCTGGTACTCGCAGATTCGCCTGATCGGGGTAGCGGAAGACGGCAAGGAAGTGGTTCGCGTGGAACAGGCTGCAGGTGGCACCGTGAACGTTCACAGGGCTGATCTGCAGCAAATGGGCGATCGGAATTTCTTTCGGAAAACACTCGACGAACCCCCGGGCAAGGTATTCTGGTCCGCCATCGAGCTGATGCGGAAGGAGGGCAAGATCATTGAACCCGCACAACCGGTATTGCGCGCCGCGATGCCGCTTGCAGGCAAGTATGGCGCGCCGATCGGTATCGTGGTTATCAATCTCGATATTCGCCGCATATTCGCCGCGGTCAGTGCCATGCTCGCACCCGACATTACACTGTATATCGCAAACGAGGCAGGCGACTACCTGTACCACCCGAACCCGGACAAGACCTTCAGTTTTGAGCGTGGTCAGCGCTACCTCATGCAAAATGACTTCAGCGACTCGGCGCTGCGCCCACTGGGCAAGTCCAGCCTGGTACTGGAGGAGGTGTTACCGGACGGTGCAGAAGAACCTGCAATCGCACATGTGAACCGGTTGCCGTTCATGACGGCCGGCGGCAGCAGCATTCTTGTCGCGCTGACCCGGCCGCGCGCACTCATACTGGCAGAAATAAACCAGGCCCGGCAAATGAGCACCGGACTCATTGCCCCGTTCATCCTGGTAGCCCTGGTCGTGGTGATCTGGATGGTTGAGTTGTTCATCGGTCCACTGGAGCGAATCACACGTGAAATGAACCACTACACACCCGGGCGCAAGCTGCATATGCCCGAACTGAAACGGAAGGATGAGGTCGGGCAACTGGCACAGACGTTTGCCCGTATGGCCGCGCGCATCGATCAGCAGGTGAGACAGCTGGAGGAGCAGGGCCTGCGTTTCGAGAGCCTGTTCGAGGCGCTCCCGGATGCCGTCATAATCATCGACGAAAATGGTTCCATGGAGTATTCCAATCCGGCCACCGAACGACTATTCGGCTATACAAACGAGGACCTGACCGGCCAGAACGTCCGGACCCTGATGCCGGAGCCGTATCGCAGCCATCATGATATGTACATGAACCGCTACCTTGAGGGTGGCGAGCCGCACATTATTGGCATCGGCCGCAAGGTCGTCGGACTGCACAAAAACGGCCACACGCTGCCGTTGTACCTGTCCATTGGTGAATTCAGGCTGCAGGGGCACCGCAAGTTCACCGGCATCCTGCACGACCTCTCGTTACAGTCAGTGGACCGGCAATCGACCTGAGACGGGGCTGAACAGGCCGCGCAGGGAACTAGTCATGGTTCCGGTTGGCGATATCCCGCAATGACTGCTCGTTGTTGCAGAACCCGATAGAGTCCGTTGTCAGGTTACCGTCGGCAAGCCCGGCATCGCAGGGAACCTGGTGCGTACACTCGGAACAGCGCTTCATCTGCTGGTGTATGTCCACGACACGTTCACTCGACAGGTAGGCGTCAATATCGATACCCACTGCCGCGAGCATCCGGCCCAGTCGCAGCGTGCTGAGCTGTTGTGCCAGCGCGGCCCGGTATTTCATCCCCGAACGGTAGTTGAAAACGATGGCGACCGGTAACAGCAGCAAAAATGCAGCCAGTAGCAGCACCAGCACAACGGCCGGGATCAGGGTGAGCAGCTGGGTCATCTCGGGTATACCTGTGACAGTCACAATTACCGTCTAACCTTAGCCACAAACCGGGCCGGGGCCTTGATCCAGATCAAGGGGTAGCGAATGGAAAGCCCTGCCAGCCAGGCCACTGCCAGGGGAAGCGCAGGTACCCTTGTCATGGCGTGCAATGCGATGCTGACAGGCCATGCAGCAACCGGCTGTATCAGAATATCTTTTCCCCGATCGAAATCACGATCTCCATGACGATCAGGATGACGATGTACCACTCCACCCGCAATGAGCGGCTGTTGTGCAGCAGGTCGAGCAGCGTTTGCGCGGTCTTCGAGATCAACCCGAGTTTACGATCAATGGCGGCGTGCCGCTCGACCAGTTCGAACTCGTCTTCCATGCGCAGATACAGGCGCTCGAATTCCGGGTAGTCCCAGATCTGTTCCGGCTTTTCCGATACCTCGATACGCCCGGTCATGCGCGCCTCGATCATCAGGTTTTCCCCGATATGCCTGAGCAGGCTTTTCCCCCGTGGCGTGCCGATACGGCCGGCCTGCAGGCTCCTGGCCAGTGGCTCGATACGATCGAAATGCTCACGCAGTTCGACTTCGTAATGTGCCAGCACGGTACTCTTGGCCAGCACGTCGGCGACGATCAGCAGGCCCTGCAGGCTGGAGGTACGCAGCCGGATCCGGCCCTGGTCGATGCCTTCCGGTTTATCGGGATTGAAACGTATCTCGAAGCTTTCCTGCTCCGGCTCATCAAACGGCTCGCTCACCAGCTCGCCGATATCCGTGGTAAAACGCACCACCTCGACTGGCTGCATGCCGAACAGCACGACCACCCCGTAGCGGAATAACACGGCAATGCCTTCCACGCCGGCCGTGACGGTCAGCGGCGCGGTAGCCAGCACCGTGTCATGCGAAAAGCGGCGCAGGTCGAGCTGCTGGCCGAGGTAAATGGCCACACCCTCGACGCTGGCGCGTTGTGCAAACGGTTGCTTGAGCAAGTCCTGGTGCTCCTGTCAGTCAATCAGTCAGGGTGATGGCAGCAGCCCGCCACCCCGGTTATTTGAAGATTCCGGCCAGGAACGCCTGCATGGCCTGCCAGGAATCCGCGTCGGCCCGGGCATTGTATTCCATCGGCAAGCCGAATTTTTCACCCAGCGCACTGGCACCCGGATTGGTGAAGCTGTGCCTTGTCCCGGGATAACTGATGAACCGGTAGTCCACTCCGGCAGCATCCATGTCCTCCTTGAAGATCCGGACTTGCTCTGCGGTGACAAACGGGTCATCGGCACCATTTGCCACCAGCACCTTCGCCGTCACATGGTCGCTGACCGGGCCCAAACCGCCGAGGCTGCCGTGGAAACTCACCACGCCGGCAAGGTCGGCACCGGAACGCGCCATTTCCAGCACCACGCTGCCGCCAAAGCAGTAACCGATGGCCGCATTACGCGCCGGATCCACCGTGTCCTGGGCATTGAGCAAGGCACGCGCGGCATTGAAGCGCGCCTCCAGCAGTGGCAGGTCCGTGCGCACCGCGGTGACGAACTTGCCGGCATCTTCCGGGTGGTCCGCGGTCTTGCCATCCCCATACATGTCCAGCGCCAGCGCACTATAGCCGAGCGCAGCCAGCATATCAGCGCGCCTGCGGGCATAGGCGTCGAGGCCCCACCATTCATGCACCACCAGGATGCCCGGGCGCTTGCCCTGGATGGCATCGTCCCAGGCGAGATACCCCTTCAGCACCGTATTGCCCGCCTGGTAGGTGATTTCCTTGCCAACCACGGCAGCCTGCACGGACAAGGCCGTGCACAGCAATAACAGTGCGGTGACAAATCGCAACATAATTCCTCCGCCAGTTGTGATTGTAGCTACCATGCCAATAGTAGCCGAAAACCGCGCCGTACACCTGCCGGCAACCAGCGCTTGTGCCTCCGCGCTATATCCTGCCGGGATCTGCATCCTGTATACAACAGACGGCTTGCAACGCGACTGCGTGGCCTGACCTGCCTGACCATACTGGACGTGCCGGGCCTGCAAACGCCGGCAGGCTGCCGCGCCAAACCCGGTAATATCTGCTACCGTGTGACCATGTCGCTAAAGCAACTCTGGCCGCTGCGTGACGGGCATGCCTCGACGCGGGCGGTTTTTTTATTTGCGTGGCTACCCGTCCTTGCCATAACTGGCCGGCGTAGCGGTTACGGGTACTACCCTGCATAACACCTGAATCCGGCAGCTGACATGATCCGACTACCCGCAACCCTGCAGGCCTGGGGCAGTACAGCGTTCGAAACCATCCTCTGCCAGGAGGTGGCAGCACTCGGCATCGATGAGCTGCCCCTGCAGCAGGGGCTTACACAGGGCAGCCATGCACTGGACGACAGGCTGCACATCATCCACCTGTCCAGCCGGGTAACCGCGCAGGGCCTGGTGATCAGGATCGGCATCTATTTCACCAGCGTGGTGGCCGGCTGCAACTGCGCCGATGATCCCACGCCGATCGACACTCTCGATGAATACTGTGTGGCCGAACTCCGCATCGATACCGGCTCGGCATTGACCACCATTGCCCTGGCGCCGGACTGAAAAGTCGGCCCGTATAGCTGTAAGGACTGACAGAAAATCACGCTTCCCCGGCCTGTTTCGCCGGCAACATCATGCATGCGCCTGGCGCGGCGTATGGGCATGCGGGCGGATGGCAGGCCGGCCCTGTTCTATTGCCTGCGCTTGACCGCACGGTCGAAACACACAACCATAGTGACAATCCCGAGGGTACCCAGTTGATTGTCCTGTTCAACAAGCCGTTCCGCGTGCTTTCGCAATTCACCACCGAGGGTGACAAGGCAACGCTGGCCGACTACATTGCCATCCCCGGCATCTACTGCGCGGGGCGCCTGGATTTTGATAGCGAGGGCCTGCTGGTACTGACCGATGATGGCCGCATGCAACAACGCATTGCCGACCCGAAATTCGGCAAGCAGAAAGGCTACTGGGTACAGGTAGAAGGAATACCTGCCAGCCAGGACCTGCAACTATTGCGCAACGGGGTACGGCTGAATGACGGTTTGACCCTGCCGGCACAGGTTTCCCTCATGGCTGCACCCGAA
>CAJQOV010000055.1 GCA_905480065.1 uncultured Gammaproteobacteria bacterium
CTGGATGCCCGCCATCAAGGAACTGCACTACTTTGACTATCTATACGTACCTCAATGCCGAGGCTGGGCGCACAAACACATCAGCAAGACAGCAAAGAGTGCCATCCTTCGGCAGCTGGCAGATGTCAGGCATTTCAGCCCCGCCCGGGTAAAACACCTCTACCAGCTGGCAACCGTGGATGTCTTCAGCGAAGACTGGTACCGGCGCGCCTTTGACAGGCCCGAGGCACAGGGCAAGGTGACCGGGGACATCACGCCTTCATACTGCACGCTGCCCGTCGAGGGTATTGAATACGTGCATGCACTGCTCGGCAACCCCCGGTTGATCTACATCATCAGGGACCCGCTGGAACGCGCGCTGTCACACCTGCGCATGAAGGCCCAGCGCAGGCATGGCAAACAGGCAGGCAGCCTGAGCGAGGCCCAGTGGCGCAAACTTGCCCGCAAGACGCGCGTCGCGCACCGCGGCAACTACAGGGACTACATAGGCAACTGGCTGAGCGTATTTGACAGGGAAAACATGCTGTTTATCCCGTTTGGCATGATCAGGGAGAGGCCACTCGAGGTCATGCGCCAGGTCGAACAACACCTGGGCATCCCCCGCTTCACGGGCTACTCGTCACCGGGCAGGCCGGCCCACGTAACGACCAAGGTCTCGATACCGGAGAGTGTCATCCAGCCAATTTCTGAAGAACTGCAAACGCAGCAGGCGTTTCTCAAAGAGTTCTTTGATCCCGACTTTTTTGCCCTGATATAGGCCGCATTCACCGTGTCCCCACCCGCAATCGAGACTGCCGTGCCCGCGCCATCCATCTGCATGATCACCGCGGGTACGCTACAACTGCCATGAGACACTGCCTCGTCACCGGTTACAGTGGATTTATAGGCAGCAGGATTACCACAGCCCTGCTCGACCGTGATGTATCAGTGCGCGGCCTGACCCGGCAATCGCCCGGCAGGCCGACAGCACCCGGACTGGATCTGCTACAGGCCGATGTTACGTCGGCAGACTCGCTACAGGGTTGTACCGCGGGTATCGACACCGTCATTCACGCGGCAGGACACGCACATGCCTATGGTGGAAACGAGGATCAGCACCACCAGGTCACAGTCGAAGGAACGCGCCACCTGCTTGCCGAGGCAGTAAAGAGCGAGGTCCAGTGTTTTGTTTTCATCAGCAGCATCAAGGCCATGGCCGCCCCGGGAGAGGCCTGTGTTGATGAATCCGACACCGGCGCACCGGTCGACGCCTACGGCCTGGCACGTAGACAGGCCGAGGAACTGGCGCTGGCATGCGGACAGCAGACCGGGATGCATGTCAGCATCCTCAGGCCCACCCTGGTCTATGGGCCAGGCTGCAAGGGCAACCTGGCCAGCCTGCTTCGCTGGATTGACAAGGGCCGCCTTCCGAACCTGCCTGATAGCGGCAATCGTCGCTCCATGGTGGATGTCCGTGACGTGGTCGAGGCAACACTGCGGGCAGCAACACGGGTCGAGGCGAATGGCAGGATATGTATCCTGGCCGATACTGAGGACTACTCTACCCGGCGAATCGTCACGGCCATGCGCGAGGCGCTGGGCAAACCCGCAGCGGCCTGGTCCATGCCGGCCTGGCTGATGACGACGCTGGCCAGGTGTGGCGACGGCTACGAGACACTGTTCAGGCAGCCGGCGCTATACAATAGCGCCATGCATACCCGGCTACTGGGCTCCGCCTGCTACCGCTCGATCACGGTCGATTCGGCACTCGGGTTTCACCCCTGCTACCGCCTGGAAGATGCGCTGCCCGCCATGGTCAACGCCTATCGCCACAGTAATCGCAGCCCGGACTAGCATCGAATGACACTGATCGTCATTGCTGCATTTGTCACTGCCGTCGGCCTGTCGCTGCTGCTGTCCCGCGCACAGGGTCACTGGCAGGTCCTCGATATTCCCAATGAACGCTCGTTGCACAGCCAGCCAACACCGCGCACGGGGGGTATCGCCATCCTCGCAGGCCTGGGCGTTGCTGTCCTCGCGGCCTGGCTGCTGCAGGGGCTGCACCTTGCGACGTGGCCCGTCATGCTGTCGGTCGTATTGCTTGCGGCCATTGCCCAACTGGACGACCGCCACACCCTTGGCCCCGTCCCGCGACTGGCGATACAGCTCGGTGTCGTCTCGCTGTTGCTGTATAGCGGCGCCGATCCCGCGCTGCCGGTTGTGTTACTGCTGGCTGCCGGGTTGTTCCTGCTGTGGATGATCAACCTCTACAATTTCATGGACGGCATGGACGGCTTTGCGGGCGGCATGGCGGTCATCGGCTTTGGCACGTTTGCAGTGGCCGCCGGGCAGGCGGGTGATACCACGCTGCTGTGGGGATGCGGCGTCATCGCCGCCGCCGCGGGCGGATTCCTGGTGCTGAATTTTCCGCCGGCCCGGCTGTTCATGGGGGATACCGGCTCGACCGTGCTGGGTCTGCTGGCCGGGCTGGTAATCCTGTCAGCACATGCGACCGGCGTGTTGCCCCTGTGGCTTGGTTTGCTGGCGTTCTCGCCGTTTATCGTCGACGCCAGCACCACCCTGGCACGCCGCCTGCTACGCGGCGAACGTGTCTGGGAAGCCCATAAAACACATTATTATCAGAGACTTGTTGAATTCGGCTGGGGCCACCGGCGGACGGTGCTGGCAGAATATGCGCTGATGCTCGCCTGCAGCGCCAGCGCGCTGGTCGCGGCACGTCTGTCTATCCCCGGGCAAACTGTAATAATCACAGTCTGGGCGGTAATATACATAACCCTGATGTACCGGACTCACCGGGCCGAGCGACACAGGGAGTTGCACTCATGAAATTGTACGGCCGACTCCGCAGCCCGCTTGTCGCCTTCCTGCATGACCTCATGGTAGTGCCCATTGCGTGGTTCGCCGCCTACTGGCTGCGTTTCAACTTCACCAGTATCCCCGACAGCTTCCTGACACAGGCGTTGCTGTGGCTGCCGTTGCTGCTTGCCGTGCAGGGTGCCACCTTCGTCTACTTTGGCCTGTACCGCGGCGACTGGCGCTTTGCCTCCATGCCGGACCTGCTGCGCATCATCAAGGCCGTTACCATTGGCACGCTG
>CAJQOV010000056.1 GCA_905480065.1 uncultured Gammaproteobacteria bacterium
TTGCTGGTACTTGCCGGAGCGCTGGTGATGGCGATTGCCCATTATGAACGGAAGTTGCAACGGCACCATCGCAACCCGACGGTTGAGTTCTTTTTCTGGCACTGAGGGAAATGGTGGTTCCGGCTTATTCCGGCTTCCCCCACAGTTCCTCGAGGCGCTTGTCGCGGCCGCATCCGTAGCGGTAGAACTTGTAGCGGACCGGATTTTTCTGGTAGTAGTCCTGGTGGTAGTCCTCGGCCGGCCAGAAGTTGCTGGCGGCAGCGATTTCCGTGACTACCGGTTCCTTGAACGGGTGCGTTTCCTCGAGCGCTGTTTTTGATCGTTCTGCCATTCGTTTCTGCGTTTCGTCATGGTAGAAGATTTCACTGCGATACTGGTCACCCCAGTCACAGAACTGGCCGCCGGCAGTGGTCGGGTCGATGTTGTGCCAGAACACGTCGAGCAGCTGTTCGTAGCCGACCCGCTTCGGGTCGTAGACAATCTGCACTGCTTCGGCATGTCCCGTCCCACCCCTGGAAACTTCCTTGTAGGTCGGGTTCTCGCTGCTGCCGCCGGTATAGCCCGAAGTGGTGGAAATTACACCATCCAGCTTGTCGAAGGGCGGTTCCATGCACCAGAAACAGCCGCCGGCAAAGGTGGCAACAGCGGTCCCCGTGGTCGGGTCGGAGGCCATGGCGAGTGGAGTAACGAGCGCCCCAATGCAGGAAACTGCCATGCACCAGTGCCGGATTATGGATGTCTTCATAGGATTTTCTGCCTGTGGGGTTGCCGTAACGCTTATGGACAGCTGCCGGATGTGTTTGTTTCACGGGTGGCAAAAAATGCTCCTGTCAGCCTGCGCCACGATTATAAAGGTCAGCGGCACCAGCGGTTACCAGGCCTGACGCTATCTTCGACAACCTGAGCGGGGCTGCCAGGGGCGGTTGTTATCCGGGCCCGACCGATGTTGGCAGCCGTATCCCGTCTGTAGCTGCGCACCCAGCGCTTGCGCATGAATGCGTCGATGGCCGGAGACTGATCCTGCGGCCCGGCTGTGTGATTGCGGTTCCCGGTTTGCCCTGTTGCCGTGGCAAGCTGATAATTCCCTCGTGCCAGAAAAAGAACTCAACCGTCGGGTTGCGATGGTGCCGTTGCAACTTCCGTTCATAATGGGCAATCGCCATCACCAGCGCTCCGGCAAGTACCAGCAACATGGCCACGATAATCGATAACAGCGGCGGGTACAGTACCAGCAACAACCCCGCAAGAATCAGTGTCACACCTGCAATCATGTTTTACTCCGGCAAATAATCATCCTGTCATAATATCTCGGGGCTTCGGGGGACAAATTCAAGTGCTACAGCGATGAAAAAGGTCGTCATACACCGGCCCGGCGGCTACCACAGGCTGCAGATTGAAACGCACCCGGATCTCACGCCTGCCGCGAACGAGGTACTCGTCAGGGTGTCGGCGTGCGGGGTGAATTTCGCCGACTGCGTGACCAGAATGGGACTCTACGCATCGGCAAGACACTATATCGGCTACCCGATTACGCCCGGCTTTGAAATCGCCGGTACCGTGCTGGCTAGCGGCAGCGGGATCAGCGACCTGCCGCCCGGCACACCGGTATTTGCGGTCACCCGTTTCAATGGCTACGCATCCCAGGTTTGCGTGCCGCGCCACCAGGTGTTCCGGTTACCGGAAACGCTTACCGCCGTACAGGCCGCCGCCCTGCCCGCCGTCGGGCTGACAGCGTGGTTCGCACTGTACGAGCTGGCACATGCACGACCCGGCGACGAATTGCTGGTGCACTCGGCCGCCGGCGGTGTCGGCAGCATGCTGGTGCAAATCGGCAAACTGTGCGGCTGCCATGTGATCGGCGTGGTCGGCGCATCACACAAAACGGCCACCGTGCTGGCACTGGGTGCCGACGCGGTAATCGACAAGTCCATCCAATCGCTATGGCCAGAGGCGGAACGGCTGGTGCCGCAGGGTTACGACATCATCCTGGACGCCAACGGCGTCGCTACATTACGTGAAAGCTATCGGCACCTGGCCGCCACCGGCAGGCTGGTTGTATACGGCTTTCACAGCATGCTGCTCACTACCGGGGGCCGTCCGCACCGCCTCAGGCTGGCGCTGGACTGGCTGCGCACCCCGCGCTTCAGCCCGTTCGACCTGACCACCCGCAACCACAGCGTGCAAGGCTTCAACCTGAGTTTCCTGTTTGAGCGTACCGGATTGTTGCAGCAAGGCATCCGGCAACTGCTCGGCTGGATTGCCGCAGGGCAGCTGCAGCTCCCTGCCATCACCACCTTGCCTTTCGAATCCGTTGCCGAGGCGCACCGTGCTCTGGAGTCGAGGCAGACCACCGGCAAGCTGGTACTGACCCTGTAGCAACCGTCCGGAGGTTCAGGATACGGCTGAGCCAGGGTGCCACCGCTATAGTCATGCCTGCCTGGGCTGGCGTAACTCGATAACAAGGCAGGCAACAGAACAACCAGCCATGGTGTGGAGCTTGCCGATGACTGGTGTTAGCGCGGCTAACTGTGCCGGACGCGGCGCAGACATCCAGTCAGGCCGACTCCGCAAACAGGACGGAGGCTGCGCCGGACTGTTCAATAATCTGCATGGCCTCGCTGGTTGAAGTAACCGGCAGAAAGGCTACCGGCCGCCCAGCTATACGAAAGGCGATAATCCGGTTGTGCCCGCAATAAAGGTAATGCAGTCCCGCATGGCTGCGAAAGGCCATCCGGCAATCTTCACATGGAACCAGGTTGATATTTTTCATGTTGCCCCCCGGTGTTAACCGCGCCCCGCACGGCATAACATTGCATCGTCGGGCCGGTAACCAAACTTGAGTGGACGCAACACATTAAACAATCATTACTTGCTGATTCTACTCGGCAAACTCGATGCGCTCCTGCACAGCATCCATTCCCTGCCTTGCACAGGCCTCGTCCTTGTCGCCACCAGGCGCGCCACTGACTCCGACCGCGCCGGTCAGCGAACCGGCCACGCGGATTGGCAAGCCCCCGTCTATGAGCAACACACCCTCCAGCTCATTCAGCTCGTCACGCATTCGCGCCATATTGGTTCGCAATTCGGCCGAGGAAGAGCCGGACATCACCACTGCGTTGGCCTTGTTCTGCGCCAGTTGCAGCATGTATTTGCTGACAAACACATCGCGCATCACCACCACGGGGTCACCACTGCGATCGGTCACGACCACGGCAACCTAGTAGCCCTGCTTGCGGCAGGCATCAATCGCACCCTGGGCAATATCGCGCGCCAGTTCAAGACCCAGCAAATGGCTGCTGACGACATCCTCTGCCGGCACCGCATGCGGCAACACGCAACCGGCCAGCATGACGGCAAATACCTTACCTGATAACTGCTGCATAATGCTCTCCTCCTGTCAGCCGCGCTTGTCCTGCGCCGGCAATCTGTGCACACTCGAAACACGACACACACCACGTGGCCGTATAGATATGGTAGGTGACAAATAATGCGAACGCGAATCGGGACTGACCTGCTGCTGGGGTGGTTGCTGCTGCTCCCGGCATTGCAGGCACCGGCGGTCAACAGCCCCCGCCCTGGCCCCTACTACGAGGACGACCGCATGCTGGTATTGCTGGTACCGCGCACCCCGACCCAGATGGCCGCATTCTACGAGGCACGCGGCTTCCCGCAAAGTGCGCTGGACCGGATCGTGCAGACCTGTTTTATTACCTTGCATATCGAGAACAAAAGCAACGAGGTGCTCTGGGTGGACCTCGGACAGTGGCGATTCACCAGCAACGGCAAGGACATCGCGCGACTCGACGAACACTACTGGCAGCAGCAATGGAATGAAATCAACCTGCGCCAGGCCAGCCGCTCCACCTTTGGCTGGACCCAGTTTCCGCCGCTGCGTGACCTGCAGCCGGATGAACCGGTCGGCGGCAACATGGTGTTCCCGGGCAGCATCGACAGCGTCACTATTGATGCAGTGCTGCATACCGGCCCCGATCGCAGCGGCGCGGAGATCCGGCTCGGATTCGGCAATGTCGGCTGTCCGAAAGGAGTAGCAGCGCCATGAAGCAAAACGGCAGGATATTCGCGCTGGCACTATGGCTCGTGATCAGTGTTGCACAGGGGCAGGAGCTGCCGCCCGGAGTAATGCCGATGGCTGGAAAACCGGCTCCCGCCCTGCAATTAAACGACTTCGACGGCAAGCCCTACAACCTCGCAGACACGGCCGGCCACTGGCGCTTCGTGCATTTCTGGGCCAGCTGGTGCGGGCCCTGCCGACGGGAAATGCCCAGCATCCAGAAGATGATCCTGCTAATGGAAGACAGCGGGATTGAGTTCGTGCTGGTCAACACGGCGGAGACCGAGGACGAGGTGTTCACCTTCCTCGGCATTGTCGCGCCAGACCTGGTGCCACTGATGGACAGTGACGGCCTCGTTACCGAAGTCTGGCAACCGCGCGGCCTGCCTGCCTCGTTCCTGGTGGATCCGGATGGCCGTATCCAGTACCAGGCACTGGGTGGACGCGAATGGGAACAGCCAGCCTACCTGGAATTCCTGCGCAGGCTGCCTGCTACTGCAGCCAGTCCAGCAGGTAGTAAATAAACTGTCCCTCGGAAGACTTGGACGGCCCCACCACGCGCGCCGCGTGCCGCTTGCCGGCTGGATCAGCAGCCTGGATTGCAGCTTGACGGTCCGGAAAGATCTCCACGCACCCGGCCGGATAGCGCTTGCGATTCTGGCGCGGCGTAAAGATCACCGCAAAGCGCACCTGCGATACCCCGGTCTCGGGATCCGGCGGAACGATGCCGCGCAAACTCATGTGGAATCCCCACTGCACAACTCCGGCTGCAGTAACCACAGCAATCTCCAGTGGTCGTCTGCGGTACGCTGCAGGCAGGCCACAGCACCGGTGGTGAACGCAACCGGTTCGCTGTTTCCGGTGGTGCACAATAACAGTGCGACCAGCCTGGCCAGGAACGGCATGTGCCCGACCACCATGGTGTCCTCCTGCCAGACATCCAGATCGCGTGCAAATTCCTCAACCGGATCCATTGGTGCAATACCGGCAATGCGTTCGATCCCGCGACGTTTCCCGAGCTGCTTTGCCAGTAACCCGGCCGTTTGTTCCGCGCGCAACTTGCCACTGTGCCAGATCCGGTCAACCCGGACACCGCATGCCCCAAGCCTGGCAGCCATATCACCAACCTCCCGGATACCGCACTCGCTTAACGGCCGGAGTGCATCCGGCGACTGGTCAACGGCTTCACCATGACGAACCAGGTACAGCTTCATCTCATACCATCCTGCGCACAGCGCACACCGCGAATATTGCGACTGATAGCATGCTCCCCACCGACATGACGAACCCCGGCAATGTTTGTGTGCTGGTCATCCTGCAACAGACCATCACGACCAGCAATCCGTCTACCTGCCTGCAATGAAGTCTACCGCAGCTGCCACCGTCTGTGCATCGCGCAGTATGCGCCCATGACCAAGACCGCGGGTTTTCATGAACCGCGCACCGGGCCAGGCAGCGGCGATGCTCTCCCCCTGTTGCCAGGGTACGCTGCTGTCCTCTTCATCGTGGATCAGCAACGCCGGCACATCCAGCTGGCGTACATTGCACAGCGTAGAGATTCTTTCCCAGAAATTCCGCTCGAAGCGTTGTTCAAGCCGCTCGCACAGGTTGGTAATCACCTTGTCATGCATTTTCAGGGTTCGCGCGAAACCCTGCACCAGGAATTGCGCATCCGCCGGGGGACAGAAACAGACAACACGCCGGGTCTGCAAACCGTGATTCAGCGCGAAGGCCGTCACCATCCCCCCGAAGGAGTGGGTGATAATGGCAACGGGCGATTCGAAACGGTCCTGCACTGCCAGCAGGGCACCGGCACATTCCAGGACATTGGTGCTGTGCCCGGATGACAACCCGTGGCCCGGCAGATCCACCGCGAGCACCTCGAAGCCGGCGGCCTGCAGCGGCTCGACAAAGGCAGCCACCTGGCTGGCACGACCGGACCAGCCATGGACAAACCACACCATCGGGCCCTGCCCCCAGCGATACACAGACACCTGTGCAGATCCCACCGGCAGAGCGTCATGGCGGGCATTCAGTACCGCTTGTCTGCCCGCGGCAGACTCCGGAAAGCGCCGGCTGCGGAACCACAGCCAATAGGCCCAGCGCCCCATCAGCGATGGCATCAGCGCACCGACCCGACTGAACAGGATGCGCATCAGGCGCAGCGATAACGGCACTTTTCGGGATAATGGCCGCGCCCCGTGCAGTTGTACCTTGCGAATTTCCATGACCCGCCCATGAGCACCCTGACACGAGCATAACCATACCACCCGGAAAGTGCCATGCAGCCGCTACCGGTACGGATCCGTAGCGCAACACGGCATAGTCCAGATGAATCAGTCCCTTGTCTTCAGCCCTTCCGCTGCCGGGATAAATCCGTATGATGGCCGGCCAGCGATACCCCCGGCACAACGTCGGGCAGGAGCACGGAGCAGTTATGGCAAGCACAGTAGATGAATTGACCGTACGCTATGAGGAAGACGGCATCGAAACCGTACGGGAGCTCGACAAGCAGATCCTTACCAAGGGGGCCTGGTCGACCGTGATATTCCGATACCAGGACTGGGACCGCAGCAAGGAAGCCTATGGCCCGGACAAGTACACGATCCGCCGATACCAGAAGCGTAATGGCGAGTACCAGCAAAAGTCGAAATTCAACATTTCCAGCAAGGACCAGGCGGAAAAAATCATCGCCGCGCTGGAAAGCTGGATCAATTAGCCGGACCTTGCCGCGCGTCAGCAGCACGCGCCCGGGCCAGATCGGCAGCCGTTACCGGGTGTTCCTGTAACAGGGAGGCCAGCAGCGCGCGCTGTTGCACGGAAGGCGCCTGCTGGTGCTGGTCAAGGCGGTCAAAGTAGTAGCCCAGCGCCGCCCGCATCATCGCCCGTGGCCGGCGGCTGATTGCAACGGTCCCGACATCCGCGCTGATTCCCTGCTCTATACGGGTGACCAGCTCCAGCAGGGTGTAGCGCGCCAGCTGGGCACATTCCGAGCCCCCGACGGGAAAGGCGGCATGTGCGTAGTCACGAATCGCGCTGCACAGCAGGTCACGCACCGGGATGTCACAATGAAGCTGGATTTTTCCGCTGGCCATGAGCAGATTCTAACAGGCGCTCAGGAAACCCATCCCGCGGCAGGCAACGGCCGGATGACCGGCATTCAAGAACGGCGAGTGCACCGGTCAGCGGACTGACGTAACGGCCAGCCGCTAGGGCTTGCGCTTGACGGCCGGTTGCTCGTCGGAAAACACGTCGAAAAGCTGTTCCTGCAGCCACGCGTCTTCCTGCATGACCTCGAGCTGGCGGCGGGCAAGGGCGGCCCGCAGCGCCTTCAGCGCCGCCATACCCTTGCCGCGTTTTTTCCTGCCGCGCTTTTTTCGCGGCAGGACATCGTGCGTGACTGTGCTCATGTTGCCCCCTTGGCGTACAGTCTAAAACCACCCCCCTTATGAGGGATTCTCAAGACTATCGGCCACCCCGGAAAGCGGCTTTAGCCGCGCCACGAGCACTGCCAACTTTCCGGGGACAGGTACGCTTGCAGATCGTATCTATCTGTATGAATTCAATAATATGGCAGGTCCTGGAGTGGATTCGGGCAGCTTGCGGCCGGCCTTGCCGGGCACAGGAAAAACACCAGCATTTACGTTATCTTGGAACCAGGGCCACCGGCTGCCGCCCCGCAGAAAGAGGTAACTGACCATGCACGCCAAATTCACTATGCTGCTGCAACTTGTTCTTTTGCTGTTTACTGGCCCGCTGCAGGCGGAGCCGGTCTATCGCTGGGTCGACAGCGCAGGCATCACGCACTTCAGTCAAACGGCCCCGCCTGATCCGTCGATCGAGACCAGTGTGATGGAGCTCGACCCACCGCTTCCTGACAGCTCGGCAGCCGACGACTACTACTCGGTCATCAACCAGGCTGCGCGCATGGAATCCAGAAGGCTGGAACTCGAAAGACTGCGCGCCGAGGCGGAGGCACTCAGGGCACAGGCGGCGGCCAACAGAGCGCCTGAGCCCGAGCCGCAAGCCGCCCCGGCATACCCCTATCCCGTCTACGGGTTCCCGGCGTATCCGGGCCGCTGGCGACCTCCCCACCACCGACCTCCCCACCACCGACCCCCCCATGACAGCTGGCCACCACCACAGTACCGTGGGCAAGGAACCAGTCCGCGTGAGCTGCTCAATATCAGATCGCTCACGCGCAATGCCAGCGGCTATGTGCGCCAGTGAATGCAGCAACGATGAGCCGATCCGGCCGTGCTGGTACACTGGAACCTGACTGCCAGACCGGTATCGACAAGCCATGAGTGACGAACAGGACAGCCCGCTGAAATTCCCCTGCAGCTTCCCGATCAAGGCGATGGGCAAGGCCGACTGCAACCTGGACATCATCGTGGTGGAGATCGTGCGTCGGCATGCCCCGGACCTGCACGAAGGCGCCATCCACAGCCGCGCCAGTGGCAAGGGCAACTACGTCTCCGTGACGGTGACGGTCAACGCCACCAGCCGTGCCCAGCTGGATGCGATTTACCAGGACCTGGTCGATTGCGAAGCCGTGTTGATGGCACTGTAATGATCCAGCCAGCCACGGACACCTTGCCCCGCGCCGCTGCTGGCGACGCATTCCCTGTGCGGGTGCGCCGCCCGGGCACGGTCGATTACCTGCGCTGCTGGCAGGACATGCAGCAGTTCACCGAGACACGCACCCCCGCTACCCCGGACGAAATCTGGTTCCTGGAGCACCCGCCGGTATTTACCCTGGGCCGCAATGGCAAGGACGAGCACCTGCTGGAAACCGGCGACATCCCGGTGATCCGGGTCGATCGCGGTGGCCAGGTGACCTACCACGGTCCCGGGCAGCTGGTGGTCTATACCCTGCTGGACCTGCGGCGGCGCCAACTGGGTGTACAATCCCTCGTCAACCGGCTGGAACAGGCGGTGATCGACCTGCTGGCCGAACACGCCATTACGGCGGAACGTCGCAGCGGCGCACCCGGTGTGTACGTGGACGGGAGCAAGATCGCCGCACTGGGTCTGCGGGTTCGCAAGGGCTGCTGTTTTCACGGACTCAGTCTCAATGTGAACATGGACCTGGCACCGTTTGCGCGTATCAATCCCTGTGGCTATCGCGGATTGCAGGTCACGCAGCTCGCGGCACTGGGCATCGACACCGGACCCGCGCAGATCAGCCACCGCTTACAGGCGCACCTGGAAACACTATTGCAAGACGGCATATGAGCGAAAACGACAAGAAACAGCGCGGTGCGGCGAAGACCGCACGCATCCCGATCAAGATCGAAACCACCACGCGGCCGTTACGCAAGCCCGCGTGGATACGCGCACGCTCTCCGTCCGATCCCGCCGTTGCCCGGCTCAAGGAGGTACTGCGCGAGAACCGGCTGCACACGGTGTGCGAAGAAGCGTCCTGCCCGAATATCGGCGAATGTTTTTCCGGCGGCACCGCCACCTTCATGATCATGGGCGACATCTGCACACGGCGCTGCCCGTTCTGCGACGTGGCGCATGGGCGGCCCGACGCGCTGGATGCGGATGAACCGGAAAACCTCGGCCGCACCATCCAGGCCATGGGACTGCGCTATGTGGTGGTGACCTCGGTAGACCGCGACGACCTGCGCGATGGCGGCGCCGCCCATTTCAGTGCCTGCATCACGGCCATTCGCAACTACAGCCCGGAGATCCGCATCGAGGTGCTGGTACCGGATTTTCGTGGTCGCATGGATCGGGCGCTGGACATCCTCACCAAAACACCGCCGGATGTGTTCAACCATAACCTGGAAACGGTGCCGAGCCTGTATCGCAAAGTCCGTCCCGGCTCGGATTACCAATGGTCACTGGACCTGCTGCAGCGTTTCCACGCACTGCACCCGGATGTTCCGACCAAATCAGGACTGATGCTGGGCGTCGGCGAAACCATCGCCGAGGTGGAACAGGTTATGCGCGACCTGCGTGAGCACGATTGCGCCATGCTGACACTGGGACAATACCTGCAACCCAGCGTCCACCACCTGCCGGTGGACCGGTTCGTGCACCCGGATGAATTCGAACAACTGGCGGAACTGGGCCGCGCGCTGGGCTTCACGCACGTGGCCAGTGGCCCAATGGTGCGCTCCTCCTACCACGCGGATGAGCAGGCAAAGGACGCGATCAGAAACGCCTGAAAGCGGCGCCGGGAAATCCGAGCGCTACTCCGGCAGCAAACGCTCCATCAGGTAACCGAGACAATCCTGGCGGATAATACGTGCATCCAGCGTGAACATGGATGGCATGAACGCGCGCGCGTTGCGCAACACACCATCGGCAACCGTGAAGTAGTGCTCGAACACGGACTGGTCGTTCTCATCACGCACCTCCAGCGGCATCACCACACCCGCCCGCACCCGCCCCAGCAATGTGCCAGCGGGCAATTCGCGAAAGTTGAGATGATCGAGGTTCGCGACCAGCTGCAGGTCGGCCGCCTCATCGCCAAAGCTGAAACCGAGCGCTTCCGGCACATGCACACTGGCGACCGTGTGATAGAGGTCCACGTCATGCGAGGCCACTGCGTGTTGCGGGAACTCGCGCAGGCGCAGCACGGCATCCAGAAAATCGCGTGCATGCCGGGCGCCGTATTCCTGGTCCGGCTTGCCACATTCAATGGTAACCGCCGGACACAATGCCGACATCGCCATGGACTGCACCCCGAGCGGACGAGTGAAATACACCACGGTGCGACTGAACAGTGCCGCCAGCTGCAGGGAGCGGTTGTCGACGCGATTGATGCACGCATAGTGCGGATTGATGCCGGTATTATTATGGATATCGATACTGGCAAACGCGGCAAGCTCACGCATTCGGTCCTCTACCTGCTGCATCATGGCTGCTTCCGGCACCTCCGGTGTCGTGGTGCCTGGCCAGATGCGATTGAAGTCGGCCTGTTCGTCCAGCCTGCGCTGACCCAGCCGCGCAGCGGACACATTACCGATGAACACCGAGAGCGAGCGCGGCAGGACACTGTCGCGATAATCGTTCAGCAACATTTGCAGTGCATGCAGGCCGGTGGTTTCGTTGCCATGTAACAGCACGGTGACAAACAACGGCTCCGGCTGTCGCCCCGGCAAGTGCAGCAGGGTTGGTCCATCCAGCAGTTGTTCCAGCTGCTCGGCGCCGGCATCCAGCAGACCATCCGGCATTGCATACAGTTCTTTCAGCATGACCACTCCTGCCCCGGTATTCGAATATTACCCATACTCAGGCCGGCCGCCATTCGTGCACCGGCTGTCCGCCCTGCTGTCGCTGGTGATAGAGCGCCGTCATGGCGGCAAGATCATTGGCGCAACGCGTGGCCGCGGCACGCTGCCATGCGGCACCGGTTTGCCTGCTCAGCACGCGCGCCTCGATAATCGACAGGTATCGATCCATGTCGGCGCGGTCGATTTCCAGTTGCTGCAATCCGGCCCGTGCCAGCGGCAACAGGCGCTGCATGACCAGCACCTGCATGCTGCCGCGCTGCCCGCCCAGCCAGCTCACCTGTGCATCCAGTCCGTGCTGTGCCGCAGCATAGAAATTATCCCGCGCCATGGCAAACGGCAGCTGATGTTCCGGCGTCTCGTCCTGCGTCAGCAGCGCCTGCATCAGGCCATGAAAAAATGCGGCGTTGGCCATCATGTCGGCAATGGTCGGTCCGGCCGGCACCACGCGGTGCTCGATGCGCAAATGTGGCAGGCCATCGTAATCAAATCCGATTAACGGACGATTCCAGCGCCAGATGGTGCCATTGTGCAGACGCACATGCGCCATCTGTTCCAGGCCTTCCCCGAACCGGGTTGGCAGCAACACCGGGTAATGCGCAGCGTTCTCCTGGAAGCATTCGAGGATGGAATCACGCGCATAGCCCGAGCCGAACGTGACGCGCCGCAGCGGGCCGTGACTGGCGCCGGCCAGTCCGCCCACCGCAACCGCCTGCTCGAACAGCGGCACACGCGTTTCGGCCCACAGATCATACCCGAACAGAAACGGCGAGTTCGCCGACACGGCCACCATTGGCGCCGACAGGATGATCGCGGCATTGTAGGCACGCATGGCGCGCCCCGGACGTACCTTCAGGTGCAGCTGAAACGAGGTGGTCGCCGACTCCAGCATGACACTCTGGTTGACGATCTTCAGGTGCTGGTGACCATGGATATCGAGATGGATCGGCTCACCGCCGCGCAACCGCAGCACCTGCTCGTTGAGTGCACGGTAGCGTTTCAGATCCGACATATTCTGCAGCGACAGTTCCTCCGCGCGCACGGTCGGCAGGATACCGATCATCATCAGGCGTGTATCCATGTCACTGGCTACACGCGTGCACTGTTGCCAGGTCGCGGTGAGGCTGGCCTCGAAACGGCTGAACGCAGATCCCCACAGGTGCTGCGGATGATCGTTCAGCTCGATGTTGAACCGTGCCAGCTCCGGCACCACCATGGGGTTGTCGAGCCGCTGCAGGAACACCTCGTTGACCGGCGCGGGCCGGAACTCCGCATCCACCAGCCAGGCCTCCAGCTCGAGTCCGCCCGTGCGGTCACGCGCGGAGAAATTGCCGGCGCGAAACCACTCCGACAGCAGCGCGGTTTCCTGTTGCAGGCGCGCGGAAAATGCGGCGAAATCCGCTGCGGAGAAGCGTGTTATCTCGATTTCCTGGCCCATGTTCGCTTACCTGACCCGTGCGCGATGTGCCTGACCGGCAGCGCGCTTTACTGCTGGTTGATCACCGTTTCGTTCACGCTCTCCAGCCGCTCCGGGGTACCGATATCAAACCACTTGCCGGCGTAATACTCACCACTCACCTGGCCTCGATCCATGGCCTTGCGCAACAACGGCGCCAGCGGAAATACCCCGGCCTCGCACCCGTCAAACAGCTGCGGGTGATACAGCCCGATGCCGCTGAAGGTCAGCATCAGCGGGCCGTGTTGTGCCAGCTGACCGGCCACCAGCGAGAAATCACCCTGCGGGTGATGCGGCGGATTGTCCACCATCACCAGGTGCGCCAGTCCCTCGGGTTCGCGTGGCAACACGGAGAAATCGTAATCGCTCCAGATGTCGGCATTCACTACCAGGAACGGTTGCGTACCCAGCTGCGGCAACGCGCGCAGGATACCGCCACCGGTCTCCAGCCCGGTCTCGCCCTCCGGTGAATATTCGATGTGCACACCATAGGCGGCGCCGTTTCCGAGCGCGCGCTCGATCAGGTTACCCAGCCAGGCGTGATTGATCACCAGCTCGGTAATCCCGGCGCGTGCCAGCGCATGGATGTGATGCTCGATGAGCATCTGCCCGCCAATGCGCAACAGCGGCTTTGGTGTTTTGTCGGTGAGTGGCCGCATGCGTTCGCCGCGGCCTGCAGCCAGCAACATGGCGCGCATCAGCAGGCCTGCCGGTTCACGACAGCCAGCCCGCGGTATGTTGCTCCACCAGCTGCGCCAGCAGCTCGATATGCGCTGCGGAATCATTCAGGCAGGGGATATAACGATAATCACTGCCGCCGTTTTCGAGGAACACATCGCGGTTCTCCATGGCGATCTCTTCCAGCGTTTCCAGGCAGTCGGCACTGAAACCCGGGCAGATCACCTGCACCTGCCGGACCCCCTCCTTGCCGAGCTTCTCCAGCGTGTGATCGGTATAGGGCTTGAGCCAGTCCTTCGGCCCGAGCCGCGACTGGAAGCTGAACATCCAGCCGGTCTGCGGCAGTTCCAGTGCACGCGCCAGCTGCTCCGCCGTGACTTCACACTGACAGGGATACGGATCACCCTTGTCGGCGTAGTCCTGCGGTATGCCGTGAAACGACATCAGCAGGCGCTCGGGCTTGCCATGCTCGGACTGGTAGGCACGCACGCTGTCAGCGAGGGCGGCAATATAGGCGGGGTGGTCGTAGTAGTCGTTGACGAAGCGCAGCTCCGGCACGGCGCGCCAGCCGCGCAGCTCGGCTGCGACGGCATCGAAGATCGCGGCCGTGGAGGTAGCGGAGTACTGTGGATACAGCGGCAATACCAGCACCCGACGCACACCGGCCGCCTGCAGTTCCGCCAGTCCGCTGGCAATGGATGGATTGCCGTAACACATGGCCAGCGCCACGTGCACCGGCTGTGACAATCGCGTTTCGAGCGCACGCTGCAAGGCGGCATGCTGGCGCCGCGCGAACACCAGCAACGGCGAGCCTTGCTCCGTCCACACCTTCGCGTAGGCGCGTGCCGAGCGGCGCGGGCGGGTAGTGAGGATGACCAGGTTCAGTACCAGCCACCAGATCGGCCGTGCCAGCTCCACCACGCGCGGATCCCACAGGAACTGCTTCAGGTAGCGGCGCACATCGCGTGGCGACGGCGAATCCGGGGTGCCGAGGTTGGCCAGCAAAACGCCGACCTTCGCATGCTGATCAGTCTGCATTGATAGTTACCTGTTGCGTAAGGGCGCGTTCCAGCGCCTGCTCGTCGACCGGCAGCGGCAACACCGCGTGCAGGGGAAACAGTGCCGCCAGCTTGTCCAGGTACTGCAACTCGGCAGGCGCCACCAGCACAATGATACGGGTGCTGGAGGAATATTTCTGCAAGCTGTACAGAAACACGTCCAGGTTACTGACATTCACCCCGGCATAGTTGTTGCCGTAACCGTACATGAACTCGGCCACCACAAAGTCCGGCGTCTGCTGTTTCAGCGCACTGATCGCCTTGCGCATCGATCCATGCTTCAGCTCGCGGATACCCAGCCGCCGGTACAGTGCCGAAAAATCGCGGTGCGCCGGCGATTCAACAATAGAAAACAGCAGCGGTGCGGACATGCGTGCGATTATAGGACCATCATACGCCACTGCCTAACCGCAGACGGCGTTATGGTCAGGGAAAGCGCACCACCGCAGCGCCGGGCTGCCAGCGCAAATACTTGCGCATGACCACCGCAAACCGTTCCGATCCGGTGAGCGACTCCAGCCACGTTTGCAGCCGCGGATACGGTGCGGCGACGAACCAGTCCGGATCGACCTGCGCGAACTGGCGCACAAACGGGAACAACGCGATATCGGCCAGGCCCGGGTTCCCGCTGCACAGCCAGTCCTGCTGTCCGAGCCGGCGCTCCAGGTCGGCCAGGAAGCGTTCGCCCTGTGCGCGATAAAACTGCGGCGGGTGCGCAGGAAAGCGCACGGCATACTTGTAACGATCGAGGTCCGGCTTGAACACCTGGTCGTTCGCCTCCAGCAGTTGTTCGATAGCCGCCTGCAGCGCCGCCTCCGCGGGATACCAGCGCTCCGGGTCATGTTGCGCCAGCGCCCAGCGCATGATGTCCATGCTCTCTTCCAGCACCGTGCCATCCGGCAATACCAGTACCGGCACGGTGCCCTTGGGCGAACAGGCCAGCAGCTGCGCCGGCCGGTCGCGCAACACCACCTCGCGCAACTCGACGGTGATTCCGCTGTAGCACAGTGCCATGCGGGCGCGCATGGCATAGGGACAGCGCCGGAACGAATACAGGACGGGTAATGCCGTGCCCACGATCACCACCAGGCGAGTCGCACTGCTACCGCTGCCGGGCAACGGCGACGGTTACCCCAGGGATAGCCCACCCGGCCAGAGCCGGGTCGCAAGATAGACAAAACCACAGGCCAGCACGGCGCAGGCAATCACGCTCAGCTGCAGACCGGGTGGTCGGTCACCGGCCAGCATGCGGTTGATGCCAACACCGGCACCGATGGCCGTGACAAAGAATCCGAATTCGTTGTCGATCAGCAGGGTGAGCACCGGTAGCCGGTAGCCCTCCGGCACGCCCAGCACACCGGAGGCCAGCAGCAGCACTGCAACCGACAGACCGATACCCAGTGCAAGCCAGGGAAATGGCAGATTGTTCATGCAGCACCTTTATTGTCTTGGCAAACGTGCCAGTTGCCGGTCATGATACCGTCCCAGCAACAACAGGGACAGCACGGCGCCGAACAGCGCCCAGCCCATGTCGGATTGCGTGTCCCACGCATAGCCTTGCGTACCGAGGAAGGCATCCGCCGCCGCCTCCGACAACAACGCCACCCACCATTCCAGCAGCTCGTAGCAGGCACTCAGCGCGAGACAGAAACACACCACCAGGAAATTCAGCCAGCCGCGCCCGGCTACCACGGCCTTGCGCAGCAGGATCTCGCGGGCCACCAGCGCAGGAATGAAGCCCTGCGCAACATGTCCGAGCTTGTCGTAGTTGTTGCGGCGCCAGTCGAACACCTCGGCCAGCCAGTCGAACAGGGGCACTTCCGCATAGGTATAATGCCCGCCCACCATCAGGATGATGCAATGCACCAGCACCAGCAGGTAGACCAGCGGGGTCAACGGAAAGCTGCGCCGGGTCCAGAGCATCACGGCCAGCCCGGCCAGTGCCGGAAACACCTCCAGCAGCCAGGTTAACCCGTCCGCCGGATGGTACGCCGACCAGCCCAGCACCAGCAGGTAGACCGCCAGCCAGGCAGGCGTCATGCGCGGGCAGGGTCAGGGATTGACGTCAAGATCGGCATATTTCACCGGGTCGCATTGCTTGAGTTGTGTGCGTGCAAACACCAGGTTGGCCTTGATGTCCTGTGCTTCCCATTGGCCATCGAGGTACTCCGACATCAGGTCGTTGAACTGGTAACGCTGCCAGGCATTCATCCCCATGGAGAGCGCCAGCAGAATAGCGATCAGCGCCACGGTATCCAGGTTAATCGTCAGTTTTTTCAAGCTATCCCCCGCATCAATCCGGCGTAGTGCCAGCCTTGCAATTATTGTGACATACCGCACAGTCATGCAGCGTAATTTCCCTAGACTGTAATCCAGACAGGCTCGGCCTGCCTGCAATCCGTTCCTTAAGCAACGCACATCATAAAGGCATACGCACATGAAAAGAATGTTGTTTTCGCTGTTAGCCCTGGGGGCATTGTCGAGCACACCCGCACTGGCGGTGGATGGTGATGCAATACTGGGTGGCGCCATCGGCGGCGGCGTCGGGGCTGCGGTCGGCTCGGAAATCGGCGGCCGCAACGGCGCCATCGCCGGCGGGGCCATCGGTGCCGCGGTCGGTGTTGCCGTAGCCACCGACGATAATGACCATGCGGAAAAACCCCGCGTCATCTATGTAGAAGAACAGCGCCATCGCCACGGACCGCATGGCCGCGCGTGGGGCTACTACGCGCCGCCCGGCCATACCAAACACAAACATCATCACGACTGAGCCAGTCCTCGCCCGGCAATATATACCGGGCACCCGGCCGTCAGTCCCGCGCTGACGGCGCTCCCCGTTTACGCACGATCACCAGTGCGATGCCGCCAAGGATGGCAGCCGACGCCGCCACCAGCCGCAGCGACAACGGCTCACCGAGAAAAGCGATGCCACCGAGCGCGGCAATCACCGGCACACTGAGTTGCACGCTGGCGGCCGTGGTGGCCGGCAGCGCCGGCAAGGCCGTGTACCAGATGGCATAGCCGATTCCCGATGCCAGTGCGCCCGAGGCAACGGCGTAATACACGCCGGTGGCAGTGATGGCCGAGCCGCCAAACAGCAACAGGCTCAGCACAGCCGCGATCGGCACGGCACGCAGGAAATTCCCCGCCGTGACCTGCAGCGGATCACCGGCTCCCTTGCCACGCAGTGAATAAACCCCCCAGGCGATGCCGGCCAGCAACATCAAACCGGCGGGGAACAACGGTGGCGCCGTGAGCCCTGGCAGCAACAGCCCGGCCAGGCCCGCGGCGGCCAGCACAAACCCGGCCAGTTGCGACCCGGCCAGGCGCTCACCCCGCCACAGGCCATGGGTGATCATGGTGACCTGCACCGCGCCGAACAGCAGCAGCGCACCGGTTGCCGCCGTCAGACCGAGATAGGCAAAGGAAAAACCGGCCGCGTACACAAACAGCGCAAACGCCGAGCGGTAATTACCCGCACCCGCGTACGAGCCACGCCGCAGCCATACCAGCAACCACAGCATGAGCGCACCGGACAACAGGCGCAGGGTGGTAAAACTCGCCGCATCTATACCCGTATCCCGCAGCGCCACCCGGCACAACAGCGAGTTACCGGCAAAGGCCAGCATGGCCAGCGTGGTGAGAGTGATTACGCGGAACGGCGACACGACGGATATGGATTCTTCATTGGGTAACTGCTCCCGGCAGACGGATCACAGGGTAGACCATAGAGCCGGCCCCGGCCATCGTCAGAATCACGCGAACCGGCTGTGGAAGATAAAACAGGCGGCAGCAACCAGGCACAGTCCGGACCGGATACCGGCACAGAAATTTCAGGCCGCGCAGCTGGCCTCGTTTATTGCTCCACCAGCTGCTGCACCCGGTATTTCCCGCCTTCACCCGCCAGTTTCTGCTGCAGGTACGGCAGCACGGACTGCAGCGCCTCTGCCAGTTGCCACGGTGGATTGACGAGGATCATACCGCTGCCGGTCATGCCGGCGTGCTGCGTGTCCGCATGGATGGTGAGCTCCGCCAGCAGTATGTTGCGCATGCCGCTGCGGGTGAAGTCGCTTGCCAGCCGGCTGGCCTGCTTGCGGGTCAGCACCGGATACCAGACCAGGTACACACCGGTGGAGAATTTCCGCTGCGCCGCAGTGATGGCCGCTAGCACGTCCGGATAGTCGGTCTTCACTTCATAGGACGGATCGACCAGGATCACTGCGCGGCGTTCGGCCGGTGGCAGCAGCGCACCTAAAGCCTGAAAGCCGTCGCCCTGTTCGACCCGGAATTGCCGGTTCCCGGCAAACAGTGCGCGCAGCTGCTGATATTCCGCCGGGTGCAGCTCGAACAGCCGGGCCCGGTCCTGCGCACGCAGCAATGACTGTGCAATCCAGGGGGAACCCGGGTAGTGACGCAATTCACCTGACGGATTCAGTGCGCGGAGCAACTGCAGGTAGCGCTGCATGGCTGGCGGGGCGTCCGCGTCGCGATGCCAGATGCGCCCGATGCCGGTGTCATACTCGCGGATTTTCGCTGCGCGGTCGTTGCGCAGGTCATAGCGACCCGCGCCGGCATGGGTATCGATATACAGGAACGGCTTGTCCTTGCGAGCCATGTATTCCAGCACCAGCGTGAGCACGCAGTGCTTGAGGACATCGGCGTGATTGCCGGCATGGAAGGCGTGCAGGTAACTGAGCATCAAGCGGGGCCTGGGCGCGTCATGGCATCATGTCTATTGATTTACTGGATTCCCTGGTCGCTACGGGCGTCCTTCCCTCACGCCACACCGCCGCATCCATGTCATTCGTGCGCGGGAATTCAGTTAAACCCGATCAACACCTCATCCGCAATAAACCGGCACAACGGCGCAAGTTCTTGATGGCGATCCGCCAGAGCCGTGATGTAACCCAGCGTGCGCGGGATATCGCCCAGATAACCGGGTTTGCCGTCGCGGTGGTTGAGACGGGCGAAGATTCCGGCCGCCTTGAGGTGGCGTTGCACGCCCATCAGGTCGAACCAGCGCAGGAACCGCTGGGGGTCTTCGTGTTCCTCGCGCAGGATGCCGCTTTGCAGGGCGAGTTCCTGGTAACCCGACACCCATTCCTCCACACGGGCACGCGGCCACTCGATGTAGCAGTCTCGCAGCAGCGACACCAGGTCATAGGTGACCGCGCCACATACCGCGTCCTGGAAATCGAGGATGCCGGGGTTGTTGCGGGGCGTGACCATCAGGTTGCGCGAATGGTAGTCACGGTGCACGAATACCTGTGGCTGTGCCAGCGCATTGTCGGCGAGCAGGTCGAATGCGCCGTCCAGCATGGCGTGCTGCCGGTCATCCAGGGTAATACCGAGGTGCTTTCCCACCAGCCATTCGCGAAACAGCTCCATTTCGCGCAGCAACAGGGCGCGGTCATAGGGCGGCAGGCCGTCACAGTCACAGGCCTGGATGGCGGCCAGCGCACCGAGCGCATCGCCGTACAGGCGCTCCACGCTGTTCGAGTCGAGCGCCCCTAGATACAGCGTATTGCCAAGATCGGACAGCAGCAGAAAACCCTGCGCGAGATCCTGGTCGATGACTTCCGGCACGTTCAGGCCGGCATCGAACAGCCGGCGCGCCACGCTGACAAAGGGCCGCGAGTCCTCCCTGTCCGGTGGCGCGTCCATCACGATGAAGCTCGCGCCGTCGTGCAGCACGCGGAAATAGCGCCGGAAACTGGCGTCGCTGGAAGCCGGATTGATGGTGTAGTCACGGAACGTCAGCTCGTTATCGAGCCAGCGTTTCAGTTGTTCGAGGCGTTCGGGCACGGGGGTTGACTCTTCAATCAGCTAATTCAGCAGCACAGCTTACTGGATTCCCGCCTGCGCGGGAATGCTGTCCGGAAGGGGACCGTGGCCGTTGACCGCTCCACCCGGGAACCGCAGCAAGGCGGGATGATGCGCGGACAGAGCCATCCGTTCCTGCAGATGCGTCTATTAAGGTAGAGCGCAGGCATGCGCGAACCGGGATGGTCGCGGCCTCTGACACTCTGAAAAGTGTTTTTATTTTTCCAGGATCGCCTTGCAGGCGCGATTTGAATCACCAGCTGGATACAGCACGCCTGCAAGGCGCTCCTATAATACCTTCTTCGGGAACAGCATATGAAACTTCGCGCCGCTCCACACGCGCAGGTCATCCGCAATCAGGTAAAAGCTCGGGACCGCGATCAGTACCACGGCGGTGGCAAACAGCAAGCCAAAACCGAGGCTGACCGCCATCGGCGACAGAAACGCGGTCTGCCCGGTGGCAAAGAAGATCAGCGGCGACACGCCGAGAAAGGTGGTGATACTGGTGAGCAGGATCGGGCGCACGCGCACACGCCCCGCGGCAACCATCGCCTCGATACGGTCCATGCCCTCGGCGCGCATGCGCCGTGCGAAGTCCACCAGGATCAGCGAGTCATTCACCACGATGCCGGTTAGCGCGAGGAAGCCGATTGCGGACAGGAATTGCAGGTGGTAGTCAAACAGCAGGTGCCCGAACACGACACCGATACTGCCGAACGGGATGGCGACCATCACCACCAGCGGATCGAGCAGCGAGCGGAACAGCGCAGCAAGGATGAAGAAGATAATCGCCGCCGAAATCAGCAGCGCATCCTGCATACCGCTGAACGACTCCGAGGCATCCTTCTTTTCCCCCAGGAACACCAGCCGGTAACCGGGCAGCCGGGTACCGATGTCACCGAATTCGCGGTTGACCAGTTCGGTCACCTCCAGCGGCGTGGTGACCTGGCTGTCGACTTCTGCCGTGACGATTCCGAGCCGGTGGGTGTCGCGCCGGCTGATGGTATTCATGCCGCGCCCGGTTTCGATGTCGGCAACATCCCCCAGGTACACCAGCCGGCCATCGGCCAGCACCAGCGGCAGATCCTGCAGCCCACTGCTGTTGCGAATGGCCTCGGGATAGATCACGCGCACCGGTATGCGCTGGTTGCCGCGCGTCACCTGTACCGCCTCGACGCCGAGGAACCCGGTGCGCACGGCATCGGCCAGGTCACTCTGCTGCAAACCCAGCTCCTTGCCGCGCGTGTTCAGTGAGTAGCGGTATTCCAGTTTGCCGGTTTCGAGATTCTGTCGCACATCGTTGACACCCGGCAGGCGCTGCAGGTAATCCACCATGCGACTGGCCTCGTCGCGCAGCACCCGTACATCGCGGCCGGACACGCCCACCTCGATGTCGGCACCGGCCGGGCCACCCTGCGGGCGCTGGATCGAGATGCGCTGGATGCCGGCAATCGCCTGCAGCTTGCCGCGCAGCTCGTTGATGATGTCTTCGGTCGCGCGCTCGCGCTTACCCGTCTCGTCGAAATCGAAACTCACCAGCGGCGAGATATAGCGCTCAATCAGTCCTTCCGGCTGCGGCTTTTCCAGGTCGACCACCAGCTGGATATAGTGACTGCCGATCTGGAAGCGGTTGAAGTCGATAAAACTCACGCCCACGTTGGTCAGCAGGCTGTGCAGCTCCGACTCGCCGAGCGACTCGAGCACCACCTGTTCCATGCGCCCGGCAAGCAGCGTGGTATCGTCCAGGCTGTATGTTTGCGGTGCCTCGGCATTGATGAAAAACTGCCCCACGTCGACATCATCGAACAGCTGGAACGGCATGCGCGTGGCCGCGAAGATTACGGTCACCAGCAGGATGCCGACGCTGAACAGCGTAACGAAATAGCGGTTGTGCAGGGTCCAGCGCAACCAGCCCATGTAACGTTCCAGCAGGCGGCTCCAGTCCACCGCTCGCTCGCCGGCCTTGCGTGCACGCTTGCCGGCATGCAGCAGCTCGGCCGCATGCGAGGGCAACACGCCAAACGCTTCCCACAGCGAGCCGAGCAGCGCTGCACTCACCACTACCGGGATCACCTCGATGAACGCGCCCATCACGCCCTTGATGGAAAACATCGGCATGAACGCGGCCACCGTGGTCGCAGTGCTGGCCACCACCGGCCAGAACACCTCGCGCGCTCCAACCTGCGCGGCCTCGCGCGCCGGCTTGCCCTGCTCCATGTGCCGGTACATGTTCTCGGTGACAATGATCGCGTCGTCCACGATCAGGCCCAGCGCAATCAGGAACGCGAACAGTGACACCATGTTGATGGTGTAGCCGAGGTAGTACAGCGCCACCACCGCCACCAGGAACGACACCGGGATACCCATCGCGGTGATCAGCGCGACGCGGAAATTCAGAAACAGGTACAGCGACAGCAGCACCAGCGCCAGGCCCACCAGACCGGACGACTTTACCGTGTTGAGACGGGATTTCACGTAGATCGACAGGTCATTGAAAATGCCGACCTGCAGCGTCGGCGGCAGTTCCTGCCTCAGCTCATCGGCAAACGCGTAGACAGCATCGGCTACCTCGATGGTGGAGGCCTCGGCAGTCTTGGTCACGGTGAGGTTCACCGAGGGTCGGCCATTGAAGTGACCGATCGTCTGCGCCTCTTCCAGGCGCAACCCGATGCTGGCAATCTCGCCCAGGCGCAGCTGCCCGCCGCTGACATTGCTGCGCACCGCGATCTGTGCGATTTCCTCCGGCTGCGGCGCGACGCCCTTGCCACGCAGCAGGATGTCGCCTTCACGCGCCTTGAGCGAACCGCCCGGCAGGTCCCGCAGATTGCCGCGCACCGCGGCCAGCACCTGGCTCAGCGACACACCATGCGCGGCCAGATCATACGGGTTGACCTCCACCCAGATTTCCCATTCGCGATCACCGGCTGCCCCCACGCTGGCGACACCGGGAATCTGTGCCATGCGCTCCTTGACGAGGTCGGCCTGTTCATAGAGATAGCCGCGCGACACATCACCGTACAGGCTCAGGCTGATCACCGGGAAGCGCGCCTTCATGCGCACCAGTTGCGGCTCCTCGGCCTGCTCCGGCAGGTCGGTCACCTGGTCGAGCGCGGTTTGCGCATCGCGCATGTACTGGTCGACATCGGTGCCGGATTTCAGCTTGATCTGGATCGAGGTGGCACCCTCGCTGCTGGCCGAGGTGATTTCGTCGATCTCGGCCATGCCCTCGAATTCTTCCTCGATCGGGATGGTGATCTGGCGCTCGACCTCCTCCGGCGAGGCACCCTCGAACACCACGCTGATGCTGACCGCGTCGAGCTCGACGGTCGGGAACATCTCCTGCGGCATGGCACGCCACGACAGCACACCAAGGATCAGCACGATCCCCAGCAACAGGTTGGTAACCAGCGGGTTGGCGATGGAAAAACGGATCAGTGACATCGGATATACGCGCGCTCAGTTCGCAGCCACCGGCTCCGCATCGACGCTGACACGCTGTGCGTCGCTGAGTGCGGCCACATCGCGGATCACGATACGGTCATCGGCCTGTAACCCGCGGCGTATCTCCTGCCACTCGCCGACGCGGTGCCCCAGCACTACCTCGACACGCTGCAGCGTGTCGGAGTTGACCCGGTACACGAAGGTCTGGCCTTCCTCGTAGAGTACCGCGGTGGCCGGCACCGCCAGTACCTGCTGCAGGTTGCGCAATGGCAGGCTCACCTCTGCGACCTGGCCGGGGCGCGCGCCGTCGGCGGCCAGCCGCACCCGCAGCGCATGGGTAAACGTTACCGGGTCGGGATCCAGCTGCAGCGCGAATACCGTGCCGGCCAGCCGCTGGCCATCCACGTCTACCTCGACGGCCTGCCCCTGCTGCAACGACTGCGCCACCTCGCCGCGCACCTCGACATACAGGTCCAGCGCGCTGGCATCGACCAGCTCGACAACCAACTGTGCGGGCGTGACATAGTCACCCGCCTGCACCGTCACACGGTTTACCGTGCCGGCAAAGGGCGCCGTCAGGCGGGTGCGTTCCAGGTTGCGCGCAGCGCGATTGCGTGCAGCCTGTTGCAGTGCCAGCCGCGTATCCGCACTGCCGGTGCTGGCATTGAGCTGCGCCAGTTCCGATTCCAGCTGGATCAGCTGGATACGCACCTCGTCCAGGTGGGACTTCGATACCAGCGATTCGGCACCAAGCGTCTCCAGCCGCACGAGATCGTTTTTCTGCAGCGCATGGTTTTCCCGCGCCAGCTTCAGCAGCTCGCGGTCACGCGCGATGTTGCGCGTTTCCTGGGTCAGACGCGCCTCGGCCTCGGTCAGCGCGTCAGCGAAGTCGCCGGCCGCCAGCGCCAGCAACAGCGCACCCGCCGCCACCGCCTGGCCGGGCTCCACCGCGCGCGTGTCGACCTGCCCGGACAGCTCGAAGTGCAGCGCCACCTTGCGCGCCGGTTCCAGCCGTCCGCTGACCAGCTCACTCGGCACCAGGTCGTGACGCATGACCCGGTCAACCATGACGCGCGTCGGTACTGCCTCGCGCAATTCGGGTTGCTGTTCCGGCGCGGTCAGCCCCAGTACAATCGCCACTGCCAGCAGCGCCAGCAGCAGCATTCGCTGTTTTATGGACATATTCGCTAACACACTGATTATAAAATGTTTGAAGTTACACCCATTCTATGCGATTTTAGCCCGCGACCGCCAACCGACTGCTGTTGCCCATCAACCATAGAAGCACGCATGAGTCCTGTCCCGATTCGTCACCTGCGCCTGTTTGCCGCCTCGCCCGGCACATCCCGATGAAGGCAGCCTGCCGTAGCGCCCTGTTACTGACAGCCTGGGTTACGCTACAGCCGGCGTTTGCCGCGTCGCCCTGGCAGTGCGCGGCGGACGCGGACGGGAACTGGCATTGCACCGCAACCGAGACCACCACGGCACCGGCTGCGCTCCCTGCCAGCGTGCCAGCTGTCACGGCGCCGGCCTCACCAGATAACCGCTCCGCGCCAATCCTCCTCACCGGGCAACTGGCAACCAGCGGGGAACCACAGCCTGCCACCACGGCTACCGTGCCAGCGACAGTCGCTGCCGAACAAGGCGATGACCGCTGGGCACAGTGTCCACCAGCCGACGAGCCGGCTGATATCGACGCCGACATGACCGGGGAAGACGTCGTTGACCTGCGCGCCGACTCGGTCAACGCCACGCAGGACCGGGTGTTTACCCTGAGCGGCGATGCAGTCATCCGCTACGGCGGCCAGCAAATACAGGCCAGCCAGCTCACCTATCGCCAGCAGGCCGGCGAGGTTGAGGCCGTTGAAGGTATCCGCTTCGCCGGCCCGAACCTGGTGGTCACCGGCAAGAGTGCCTTGTTGCAGACCGAGCAGAAACGCGGCACGCTGAACCAGATCACCTATCGCCTGCCGGCACAGCACGCCCGGGGCGAGGCCAGTCTGCTGCAACTGGACGGGGTCTACCACCAGCGCTTCGAGGACGTCAGCTACACCACCTGCCCACCGGGCAACAGCGACTGGCAACTGACCGCCGACAAGGTCGACCTTGACCACAAGTCCGGCAGCGGGGTGGCACGCGATGCGAAGATCAGCTTCAAGCAGGTGCCGATCCTGTACACCCCGTATATCAGTTTCCCGCTCACGGATGAACGCAAGTCCGGACTGCTGTTCCCGCGAATCGGTACAACCGGACAATCCGGCATAGAGGCCAGCCTGCCGTGGTACTGGAATATCGCGCCGAATCGTGACGCCACTATCACGCCGCGCCTGATGACCGATCGCGGCACCCAGCTGGGCGCTGAATTCCGCTATCTGAATCGTAACAGTGAGGGCATGCTGAACGCCGAGTACCTGCCCTCGGACAGCAAGTACGGCAACCAGAACCGCAGCCTGGTCGCCATGCAGCACACCGGCAACCCGACACCACGACTGCAAACCCGCATCCTCGCCGGTGACGTGTCCGATCGGGATTATTTTGATGACCTGGGCAACAGCCTGGTGGAGACCAGCCAGACCAGCCTGGAACGCACCGTCGATGCGACCTATCATGGCCATGACTGGGTGCTGGGCATGCTGGTGCAGGATTTCCAGAATCTGGACGCCACCCTTGCCAGCAGTGACCGGCCGTACCGGCAACTGCCGCAAATCCGCTTTGATTACAGTCCAACCACGCGCCTGCTGGGTATCAAGGCCGACACCGAGGCCGAACTGAACTATTTCACCCATCCCGACAGCAGCGTGGTACGGGGCACACGCTTCGACATCATGCCACGCCTCAGTCTGCCGGTGCGTCACGCCGGCTGGTACATGGAGCCGGCACTGGGCCTGCGCCACACGGCCTATGCCCTGGACAACACCACACCGGGCAGCGACACCAACCCGACCCGCACCACCTCGGTGGCAAGCTTCGACGCCGGCAGCTTCTTCGAGCGCAACGGCAGCTGGGGCTCACATGCCTACGTGCAGACACTGGAGCCACGCCTGTTCTACCTGTATGTGCCGGAAAAAAACCAGGATGACCTGCCGATATTCGATACCGGCAACTATGATTTCAACTTCTGGACACTGTTCCGTGACAACCGTTTCAACGGACCGGATCGCATGGGCGACGCCAACCAGCTGGCGCTGGCCATGACCACGCGCTTCCTGGATCCCGCCAGCGGCGAACAGATGCTGAGCGCGAGTTTCGGGTCGCTGCTCTACTTCCGCGACCGCACCGTGACGCTGCCCGGTTCGATGGTCGATCTCGACCAGAGTTCCGACCTGATCGGCGAGCTGAACCTGGCACTGACGCGGTTCTGGAGCGCGCGTGCCGAGGTCCTGTGGAATCCCGAGTCATCCAGCACCGAGCGCAGCAATTACCGGCTGCAGTACCGGCGCGGGCCGCGCCAGCTGATCAACCTGGGCTACCGCTTCCGCGACAGCACCCAGGAGCAGGCTGACTTTTCCTTCCTGTGGCCCATGGGCCGTTACTGGCATGCCGTTGGGCGCTGGTATTTCGACCTGGACAGCAACCGTACCATCGAGGCACTGGCCGGGCTGGGTTACGACAGCTGCTGCTGGGGTGTGCAGCTGCTGGGGCGCAGTTATATCAACAGCGCGAACACGGACCGTACCAGCGCCGTGTTCCTGCAACTTGAACTGAAGGGCCTGGGCAAGCTCGGCTCCAGCATCGACGATGCGCTGGAACGTGGTATTCTTGGTTACCGCTCCGATTAACTGAAACTGTACGGATTCCCAGTCATGAATATGTTCCGGTCCCTGCCTGCCGTCGCCTTGCTGACCCTGCTGGTCGGCATGCACCCTGCCCGTGCGGCCTTGCCGGATGACCCGGCTGAAAAGCACTATCTGCCACTGAATCGCATCGTCGCGATCGTCAATGACGGTATCGTGGTATCCAGCGAACTGGATGCCTCGCTTGCCTCGATCTCCGCCCAGCTGCAGCAAAAAGGCACTGAGCTGCCGCCACGCAGCGTGCTTGAAAAGCAGGTGCTGGAACGACTGGTGGTGGAAAAACTGCAACTGCAGATCGCCGGCATCAACGGCATGACCATCGATGACAGTACCCTTAACGAAGAACTGCAAAAGGTGGCGCAGCAGAATAAACTGAGTCTGACTGAATTCCGCGCGGTACTGGAACGCGAAAACCTCAGCTACAACGATTTCCGCGAAGACCTGCGCAAGCAGTTACTGATCCAGGAACTGCGCCGGCAAATGGTCGGCAGCCGCATCAAGGTCAGCGACCAGGAAGTAGACAACCTGCTCGCCATGATGAAAGCGACCGGCAAGGGCGACGTGGAGTATCACCTGGCGCACATCCTGGTTGCGATCCCGGAGGCATCCAGTCCGGAACAGATACAGGCGGCCGAACAACGCGCCAACCAGATCCTTGAGCGCCTCCATGCCAACAGCGACTTCGCCGCTATCGCCATTGCCGAATCCGATGGCCAGACCGCGCTGGAAGGCGGCGACCTGGGCTGGCGCAGCATCGGCCAGATGCCGGAACTGTTCATCGAACCGCTCAAGTCCCTGCAAGTTGGCGAAGTATCCGGACTGATTCGCAGCGCTGGCGGTTTCCATATTATCAAGCTGGTCGAGAAACGCGGCGATGAGCGTCACATCATGCGCCAGACACACGCACGGCACATCCTGCTGAAGGCGGATGAATTGCACAACGATGCGGAAAATTACCAGCGTATCCAGCAACTCGAACAGCGCCTGCGTGCCGGGGATGACTTCGCTACCCTCGCCCGTGCACATTCCCAGGACCCGTTGTCTGCCGCCAAGGGCGGCGACCTGGGCTGGCTGGCCCCGGGCGATACGCTGCCTGACTTTGAACAGGTAATGGACAAGCTGGCACCCGGCGAGATCAGCGCACCGGCACAGACACGCTTCGGCTGGCATATCATCCAGGTCCTGGAATACCGCGAGCGCGACAATACCGAGGAATACGAGCGTAACCGCGTGCGTAACCTGATCCGCGGCCGCAAATACGACGAGGAACTGATCCTCTGGTTGCGGCGCCTGCGCGACGAGGCCTACGTGGAATACCACATCGAGGAAGACTGAGGCATGGGCTGTCCACTGCGCGACCGCGGCCGTTGTCCCTGCACCTGTCACCTGCCGGTACCCGGCACACTGCATGCCCTTGCCTGACACGCTACTGCGCATCGCATTGACGCCCGGCGAACCTGCCGGCATTGGCCCCGACCTGTGCCTGCTGCTGGCAGCGCCGCCGGCCGATGTCGAGCTGGTGCTGGTAGCCGACCCGGAGCTGTTGCAGGCGCGCGCTGCGCTGCGCGGGCTTGCGTTTTCCGCATTACCCTTCGATCCAGCCGTACCCGCAGGCGGACACATCACCGTGTTGCCGGTACGATTGCACGCAGCGGTTCAGGCCGGTCGACTCGACCCGCGCAATGCGCGCTATGTACTGGACACGCTGGAC
>CAJQOV010000057.1 GCA_905480065.1 uncultured Gammaproteobacteria bacterium
GCTGCATTTTTATTCAGGCTCGTCTTGAGAGTGGATGTCGTCTTCTTCGACCGTTCCGTAGGCCTCATTGATGCGTATCACCAGGGCCAGACCGAGGGCGGTGGTGGCTACACCGACGACGATGGCGGTAAGAATCAACACGTGCGGCAATGGATTGGAGTAGGAAGTTACCCCTGCGGCCAGGATGGGGGCGCTACCGCCCTGCACCTTGCCCATACTGATGTACAAGATGAACACCGAGACCTGAAAGATATTGAGACCAACGATCTTCTTGACCAGGTTGCCATGGGCGATGACGACATAGAAGCCCGTCATCATCAGGAAGATGACGATCCAGTAGTTGTAGAGTCCGAGTACGGTCGCCATCAACGCGTACGCCCGGTAAACATATAGAAGATTATGATCATGACCGCCGCCACGGTGATGCCCACACCGAGCTCAATAAGAAAAATGCCCAGGTGTTGCCCCGCGATCGGATCGCGCACCAGCACGCCGTAGTCGAGAAAGTTACCACCCGCGAATATGCCCGCGAGCCCGACCCCGGCAAATAACAATACCCCCAGGGCACTCAAGACACGCAATAACCCGGGCGAAGCCACGGCGTGGACGGCATCGAGCCCGAAGACCAGGGCATAAAGGATAAATGCGGCGGCGAAGATCACCCCCGCCTGGAAGCCGCCACCAGGCCCCAGCTCGCCGTGGAACTGCACGTACAGGGCGAACAGCAGGACGAAGGGGATCAATATCTTGGCCACGGCTCGAAGCACGAGGTTATGGTTCGCTGCGCTCCCACCTTTGCCCGTATCATCACGACGTGCGGTGCAACGCCGAATGGTACTGAGCAACATCAGCACACCGGCGCCCGCCGTGAAAATGACCGTGACTTCCCCGAGGGTGTCATAGCCGCGGTAGCTCGCCAGGACCGAGGTCACAACATTGGGCAGCCCGATTTCAGCAGGCGAATCCTGGAGGTAGCGCGGCGCCACATGCTGGTGTATCGGTGCCTGCGGATCGCCGAAACGTGGCATATCCAGGGTGCCGTACACCAACGCGCCACCGGTGACGCATACCACCAGCAGCGGGAGCAAGGTGCCGTGCCTGGGTGGGGATTCGGTGCGCGTCGTCAGCGTCAGGGTGGCCAGCATGAGCACCGTGGAGATCCCGGCACCCACCGCGGCCTCGGTGAAGGCCACGTCCACGGCGTCCAGGGTCACGAAAATGGCCGCCGACAGCAGACTGAAAATGCCAAACAGCATCACCACGGCGAACAGGTCCCGCAGGCGCGCCATGGCGAGGGCGGTGATGGCGAGGAAACTCAGCAACACGATATCGATCAGGCTTTCGATGGATCGTCCTCCTCTCTGTGGAACAGGGGCCTGAGTCCGCCACGCAGCGCCGCCCGCGCCAGGGCATGAGTCGCGGTCGGACTGGTGAGTGACAAAAACAGGAAAATGAAGACCAGTTTCACCATGACCAGCCCCAAACCGGCTTGCATCATCAGACCAACCAGGATGAGGGCGGCGCACAGGGTATCGGTGACACCGGCGGCGTGCAGGCGGGTGAAGAAATCCGGGAAGCGGAGAATACCTATGCCACCGCTGACACCGAGAAAGCCGCCAGCGAGGAGGCAGGTCCAGCTCAGCACATCGATGATCATGGCCATCAGCCGTCCTCCCTCTCATCCGGCGCCATAGCGGCATGACCGAGGCCACCGTATCTAAAAAACTTCAGCACAGCGACGGTGCTGATGAAGTTGATGAGCGCATACACCAGGGCGATATCAAGAAAATCCGGGCGCCCGGTCAGGAAACCGGACACCGCGATGAACAACACAGTCTTGGTACCGAACATATTGACCGCGAGGATGCGGTCATACACGGTTGGCCCACGGAAGGCGCGCACCAGGGCGAGCCCCATCGTTACCAGAATTGCCAGGGTTGCTGCCGCAAACATCCGTCTATCTCTCAAGTTCCCGTACGCGGCGGTCCATCTCCCCGTCTTGCAAACTGGCGGCCGCCGCACGTGTCAGCGCATGCACCTCGATCTGATTGCCCTTCAGGCGCATGGTGACGGTGCCGGGAGCGAGGGTAATGGAGTTGGCGTAGATGACCTTGCCTACGTCGCTACGCTGAGTGGCAGTAAGGTGTATCCGCGTCGGACTGATAGCGCTGACGGGACCCCAGATGCAGCGCATCACGTCGATGTTCGACTTGACAATCTCCCCGGCCAGCCAAACCCAGTACGGAGTAAACCTTAATGTGAGGTGCAGCGGCTGGTTCTCGTGGTCAAAGGCATCCATGCGCAGGGCGATGGCAACCACAATGAGTATGGATACTGCCCCGAGGCCCAGCAGTAACGGCACGAAATGGCCGGACAGCAACAGCCAGAAGCCGGCAAGTATAAACGTCATGCTGATGGCGTGCCGCAAATCGCTATCCCCGATATCTTGTTGCTACCGCGCGGCAATGTGGCATTGCCCACATGGGCACAACGCAGTGCGTGTTATTGTGGCGCCGCATGAAGCATGCGTTCAGCGGCGGCGAGAATTTCAAGCTAATGATACTGGCTGGGCAGGATTGATGCCACATGCCGGTAGTGTAGCGCCGTGCCGCTTTCCTTTTCCGCCACCCGGATACAGCCCCACCCTGACAAGGAAGATCGACTGAACAGTTGCACGATGGTTTCATGTGCGTTTCGATGCGTTCCGCGAGGGCCTCGTCGGCATGCGCAGTCCGGCCGGTCCACCCACCGGCATCTCCCGCTTCAATGAGATATAGATATAAAGGTGTCAGAGATATAAAAGGTGTCAGAGCACATTTTCTTCTAATATAAGCGGAACGATATAAAGGTGTCAGAGCACATTTTCTGCTTATATTAGAGTTAAATGTGCTCTGACACCATTTACATGAGAGTTAAATGTGCTCTGACACCATTTACAATGCGTTACTGGATCCTCGTTTGTGCGGGGATGACTTGTTCAGAGATCCCGTAAGTACATCATGCATGTTCTATTGATAATCCTGTTCCTGTTGCTGCTGGTATTGGGTCCGCAGTGGTGGGCCCGATACACCTTCCGGCGCTATGCCGACGTTCAGCCACGGATTCCGGGGACGGGCGGGGAGCTTGCACGTCACCTGCTGGACCAGTTCGGGATGCCCGGTGTTCCGGTGGAGAAAACGGAGAAGGTTGGCGATCACTACGATCCCGAGCGCCGCGCGGTGTGTCTGAGTCCCGATACCTACAATAACAAGTCATTAACTGCCGTGGCGATTGCAGCGCACGAGGTGGGGCATGCCATACAGCATCAGCGCAAGGAGTCGATGCTTGCGCTGCGCCACCGGCTGGTAAAGGTAGCGCAGACAACCCAGCAGCTCGGTGCCGCCGCCATGTTCCTGCTGCCGGTTGCGATGGCTATCACCCGCTCGCCATCCGCAGGGCTCATCATGGCCGCCATCGGGATGGGCAGTATGGCCAGCGCCACACTGGTACACCTGGTCACCCTCCCGGTCGAACTGGATGCCAGTTTCGGCAAGGCGTTACCTGTTCTCAAGGCGGGTCACTACATTCAACCTGAAGACGAGACTGCCGTGCGTCGCGTGCTGCGTGCGGCTGCTTTTACCTATGTAGCGGGCTCGCTCGCCAGTTTGCTGAGTCTGGCACGCTGGCTTGCGTTCCTGCGTAGGGCATAGCGAAATGCCCCCCCATTGTTATTGCTGCGTCGAGCCCGGGACCCGCAATTCAGTCCTGCTTGCGCTGCGGGTCTACGCCAGGCTCCAGTTCCGCGTCCAGCTGCCGGCGTACGCGTTGCGGTGACCCGGTGTGGCGCGCCAGCAGGTCGTAGGCGACCGGCACCACGAACAGGGTGAACAGGGTGGAGGACAGGATGCCGGCCATGATCACGGTGCCGATCACGGTGCGTGTTTCGGTGCCGGCGCCGGAAGACAATAACAACGGCACGGAACCCGCTGCGGTGGTGATGCCGGTCATCAGGATCGGGCGCAGGCGGATATCCGCTGCTTCCACCAGCGCAGCGCGGAAGGGTCGCCCGGCGTCACGCAGCTGGTTGGCGAATTCCACGATCAGGATGCCGTTCTTGGCGGCGAGTCCGACCAGCATGATCAGGCCGATCTGGCTGTACAGGTTCAGCGTCTGGCCGGTGAGATATAGCGCGAGCAGTGCGCCGGCCATGGCCAGCGGCACCGTCAGCATGATCACGAACGGGTGTATCCAGCTTTCGAACTGGGCGGCCAGTACCAGGTACACCACGGTAAGTCCGAGCAAAAACGTGAACAGGATGGAGCCGCCGGAGTACTTGTAATCCTGCGACTGGCCCTTGTAATCGATGATGACTTCCGGCGGCAGGTTGTCGCGCACCAGTTTTTCCAGGCTTTGCAGTGCGGTACCCAGTGCCACCCCATCCGCGAGATTGGCCTCCAGTGTGATCGAGCGTACGCGGTTGTAGCGATTCAGCGCAATGGAATCCGCAAATTCCTCTATGGTCACGAGATTGGACAGCGGGATCAGCTGCTGTGTGCGCTCCGAGCGTACATAGATGTTTTCCATGTTGCCCGGCGTACGCTGGGTTGCGCGTTCGCCTTGCAGGATGACGTCGTATTCTTCGCCATTATCAATATAGGTAGTAACCTGGCGTGAGCCAAGCAGGGTTTCCAGCGTGCGGCCAATGTTGCCGATGGTCACGCCCAGTTCCGCGGCGCGGTCATAATCGATCAGCACGCGCAGCTGTGGCTTGGTCTCCTTGTAGTCCCAGTCCAGCCCGACCAGCCCGGGGTTGTTTTCATTGATCTTCTCTACCAGGGTATCGCGCCATTGCGCGAGCTGTTCGTAACTGCCGCCACCGATGACGAACTGCACCGGCTTCTGTACGCGCGCACCGAAGCCACTGCGCATGACCGGGAACACGCGTACCCCGGGCAGGTCTTTCACGCGCTGGCGCACGTCATCCATGATGTCCCAAGCCGAGCGCCGCCTGGACCAGTCGTCCAGCACGTTCACGACAATGCCGGTATTGAAGATTGCCAGGTTGCCGAAGGCGCGTGGCGCGCGCACCAGCATGCGCGAGATTTCGCCACCGTCCACCAGCGGCATGAGGCGCTGCTCGATCTCGGTCATGTAGGCGGAGATATAGGGATACGAGGTGCCTTCCGGTGCGGTCACCATCAGGTAAAACACGCCGCGATCCTCCCTCGGGCTGTATTCGTCGGGAATGTGTTTGTACAACCATGCCGAACCGACCAGTATCCCCAGGAACAGCGTGCCGACCAGCCAGTTCCACTGCAGGGATTTCAGCAGCACTACGTGATAGGCACTGCGTACCCGGGTAAAGGCGTTGTCCACCAGGCGCGAGACTCGCGCGCGTGTCGCACCCTGTTGCAGGGTTTTCGAGGCCAGCATGGGCGACAGCGACAGGGCCACGAAGCTGGAGAACGACACCGCCGCGGCCATGGTGATCGCGAACTCGGCGAACAGGCGACCGATGTCGCCCTGCAGGAAGGTGATCGGCACGAACACCGCCACCAGTGCGATGGTCGTTGCGATGACGGCAAAGCCGACCTGGCGAGTGCCGCGGAACGCGGCGACCAGGCGGGTCTCGCCGTATTGTTCCATGCGCCGGTGGATGTTCTCGATTACCACGATGGCGTCGTCCACGACCAGCCCGATGGCCAGCACCAGGGCCAGCAAGGTGAGCATATTGAGTGAGTAGTCCAGTGCCAGCAGCACCATGAAGGTCGCAATCAGCGATACCGGCACGGTCACGGCGGGTACCAGCATCGCGCGTACGCTGCCGAGAAACAGGTAGATCACGCCGATCACCATGGCAATGGCGATAAACAGGGTCTTGTAGACCTCGTGGATGGCACCTTCCACGAACACCGAGCTGTCATAGCTCTGTTTCAGTGCCATGCCCTTCGGCAGTTCGGCATTGATGCGCGCCATTTCCGCCTTGGCGGCGCGCGCCACGGCCAGGGTGTTGGCAGTCGACTGCTTGGTGATGCCGATGCCCACCATCGGTACACCGTTGCCGCGGAAAAACAGCCGGTCTTCCGATGTGCCGCGCTCCACCCGGGCAACATCGGCAAGGCGCACCAGGTAACCGTCCACCCCGCGCGCCAGCACCAGGCTGGCGAAATCCTCCACGGTAGTGAAGTTGCGCTCGGTGCGCACCGTGAACTGGCGGTTCTCCGAATCAATGCTGCCGGCCGGCAGTTCCAGGTTTTCCGCGCGCAGCGCCGCCTCGACGTCGGCGACGGTGATGTTGCGCGCGGCCATCTGGTTGCGGTCGAGCCAGACGCGTATGGCATAGACCTGGCCGCCGCCGGCGCGTACCCGGGCCACGCCGTCCAGCACCGAGAAGCGGTCCATCAGGTTGCGGCGCGCGTAATCGGTGAGTTCCGGGATGGACATGCCTTCGCCGGCCAGGTTCAGCCACATGATGACATCCTCGTTGCTGTCTTCTTTCTGGATGTCGGGTGGATCTGCCTCGTCCGGCAGGCTGTCGAGGATGGCCGAAACCCGGTCGCGTATGTCGTTGGCGGCAGCGTCGATGTCGCGATTGATGGCGAATTCGACCGTGATGCGCGAGCGGCCGTCTTCGCTGGAAGATTCGATGTAGCGGATACCCTCGATGCCGGAGATGCGGTCCTCGATCAGCCGGGTGATCCGGCTTTCCACCACGTTGGCAGCCGCACCACGGTAGGTGGTATCTATGGAGACGACCGGCGGGTCGATGTTCGGGTATTCCCGTAATGGCAGGCGTTCGAAGGAGACCAGTCCGAAGGCAATCAATAACAGGGACATGACCGATGCAAACACCGGCCGGGTGATCGAGAGGTCAGACAGGATCATTCGCCGCTGCTGCCTCCGGGCAGCGCGTGCAGCAACTCCGGCAGGCTTTTGCTGCCGTCATCCACCGCACTGATTTGTACCGTCTGGCCGGGGCGCACGGTCATGCCGTGGGTGATCACCTGGTCCCCGATGGCCAGCCCGTTCAGCACTTCGACCAGTCCGGGACGGCGGCTGCCGATGTGGACTTCGCGCTTGATTACCTTGTTTTCGCCATCCACCAGGTAGACGAACTGCCGGGTTCCCTGCGCCAGCAACGCCTCTTCCGGGATCATCAGCGCAGTGCGGGGATCCTTGAGCAGGGTAACCTGCATCAGTTGTCCCGGTCTGAGCAGGCGTTCCGGATTGGGCAGCATGGCGCGCACCCGGATGGAGCGGGTAAGCGGATCGATGCGGCTGTCGATGGCCTTGACCACGCCGCTGAACTGCCGGCCCGGAAAGCTGCGCGCCAGGGCGACGATTTGCAGGCCGGGCTGCATCGCGGCCAGGCTGGTTTCCGGTATCGGGAATTCCAGTTTCATGACGCTGTCGTCATCCAGCGTGGTGATCAGGTCGCCTGGCTGGACCAGCGCGCCGACACTGACGTCACGCAGGCCGAGGACGCCGGAGAAGGGTGCCTTGATCAGGCGGTCGGCCAGCCGTGATTCGATGCCTTCCAGGCGCGCCTGGGCGGTTTCCGAGTCGCGCTGGCGTTCATCCAGCAGGGACTTCGCCGCGGTGCCTTCGGCCTCCAGTGATTTGATGCGCTGAAACTGGCGGTAGGCCTCGCTCGCGTTGGCGCGCGCTTCTTCCAGCTGGGCATGCTCTTCGCGGCTGGTCATCTCCACCAGCACCTGGCCCTTTTCCACCCGATCGCCATCATCGAAATGAATGGCGCTGACGGTTTCGGTAACCGTTGCGGTAAGTGCTACCGATTCATTCGCGGTGAGGGTTCCGAGTGCCTCGATCGGGTCGGCAATCGGGGTTTCCTGCACCCGGGTAATGATGACGCCGGGTGCGTCCTCCGCCAGCGCGCTGGTGCCGGTCAGGGCAACGCCGACCAACAGCAATCGAAGCAGCAGATTCGGGAATGTGGTCATTTCGCTCCAGTGAGTGTGTCACAGGTTCTTGAGGTGGATAGTGTAGCGCCGGTCGTGGCTGGCCACGCGACAACAGCACCGTAGCCGTGAAACCCGGGCACTGCGCCGGCATTGCAGCGCCGGGCATTCAAACCTGCTGCCGATGCTGTCACGGTCACGTATCATGTTGCAAGTATGAATAGAGAATCTGTGCGATCCGGTTGCGCCGGGCCTGGCTGGCGGACACTGGCGCTGGTGTTGCTGCTGTGCCTGCTGCAGCTGCGCGCCGCCGCTGCACAACCGGCGCTGGAAATCGACATCTCCGGCATCGACGGCGTGCTGCTCGAGAATGTGCGGGCACACCTGTCCCTGTCCCGCTACCTGCCCGGCGATAAGGGGCTAACCGGTCTGCTGGCCGGCGGCAAGCCGGCGCCGGAACTGCCACCGGCGGACGAACTCCGCGGCCTGCACCGGCGCGCCGGTGCTGAAATTCGCGCGGCGCTGCAGCCCTATGGCTATTACGACCCGGACATCGAGTCCTCGCTCGAGCAGCAGGGTGAAAACTGGATTGCCGGGTACCGCATCGCCCCCGGCACACCGGTCCTTGTGGAGACCTTCGCTATCACGGTCACCGGTGCAGGACAGGCCGAGGCTGCCCTCGTCAAACTGCGTGACAAGCCGCCATTCAAGGCTGGCAGCCGGCTCATCCACCCGGACTACGATGCGTTCCGCTCGGCACTGCTGCGCGCTGCGCTGGATGCCGGTTACCTGGATGCACGCTACACGAAGTCGGAACTGCGCGTATTTCCGGCCGGTCATCGCGCGACTGCGCAGCTGCAGCTCGACACCGGGCCGCGCTATTACTTCGGTACAGTGACCATTGAGCAGGACATTCTCGACCCGGATTTTGTCAATCGCTACGAGACCTTCCGTGAAGGCGAGCCATTTGACACGGCCAAGCTGCTTGAGTTGCAGCTGGCGCTTGGCGACAGCGGCTATTTTGACCAGGTGGAAATGGATGCACGGCGGGAGGAGGCGGTGGATTATCGCGTGCCGGTGATCGTACGCACGGTGGCGGGAGCGCACACGCGCTACAAGATCGGGTTCGGTTTTGCCACGGATACCGGTCCGCGCGTGTCGCTGGGCGCCGAATACCGGCGCATCAACCGGCTCGGCCACAGCCTGAAC
>CAJQOV010000058.1 GCA_905480065.1 uncultured Gammaproteobacteria bacterium
CTGACGCAGGCACTGGGTATCCAGGTGCCGCTGATCTGTGGTGCCATGTATCCCTGTTCCAATCCGGAACTGGTCGCGGCGGTGTCGGCGGCCGGTGGCATCGGCATCGTGCAGCCGTTGAGCCTCAGCTATGTGCATGGCATGCACCGAGCGCAGGTGATTGCGTACGCAGCGCCGGTCACGCAGGCTGCTCTTGCAGTAGCCGGGCTCCAGCACCTCGATGCTTGCCCCGAGCGTGCCGGTATAGGGAACGATCCGGCCCAGCAGCCGGCTGAACAGCCACTTGCCACCCGGCAACCCGGACAGGCTGTGCCAGCGGCGGCGCAACATGGGACCGATGGATTCAGCCATGACAAAAATTCCCGGCCACGATCATCCTGCTCTCCGTTTGCAGACCAGCAGCGCGCCATAGATCAGCACGTTCACCCCGATAACGATCCCGGCCAGCAGCGTCTGCATGTCACGCTCCAGTCCGGCCGGGTAAATCACCGGTAGCAGGTAATGCGCGATAAACCCGTCACGATAGCCCGCATCACCGGCGAGCATGCGCAGGCGCTGCTCCCACGGAGTCAACGGACACAACCATCCATTGAATTCCAGCAGCACGCCCCACAGTACGGCCGGCAGGTGCAGCCAGGCGATCTGCCTGCGCCACCAGGCCAGCAGCCCGCCGAGCACCACGAAGGCAATAAACGCCAGGTGCAAGACAACCAGCAGGTCGGCTGCGATGCGATATCCCATGACACTGGCCTGATACGAAAGGCTGTGTGTTGTTCAGTCCGGCTTGAGTGCGTACTTGCCGGAACCCAGCAACAGGACAGCGACGCCGCCGAACAGGTAGAACGCCTGCAGTTCGAGCCGGTAACCACCGTGATCGGTCATGGCCAGCAGGTCACCCATATGCACCAGGCCGACGGCGAACAGCATATTGACCGCTATCAGCAAACCACCGATGCGAGCGAATACCCCGAGGACAATCATCAACGGGGCAATGATCTCGCCGACAAATACACCGTAGGCGACGAATCCCGGCAGCCCGGCAGTGCCCAGTTGTGTAGTGATGAAATCCAGCGAACCGCCATGCATTAACTTCGAGACACCGTGAAACAGCATCAGTATGCCAACCGTAAGGCGCAACAGCAGTTTCCCGGCGGCATCGTTTCTGAACAAATTCATCATGACTTATCTCCGCAAGCAGTCAGGTGTATGAGAGCTACAGACCGGCCTATCATTGCATGAAATAGCGGGGCAGACTACGTTTTCCCGCGACCGCTGAAGACCGGAACTGCCGCCTGACCCGGTTTTTCACGCGTCATCCCCGAGGGATGCCAGCATATGAAATGCATCGGCAATCGTTGCCGCATACAGCTTGGCGACACAACAGGAACCCGTGTGTGCGGCGTGCGCCTTGACCAGCCCGAGCACCTCGACCAGGGGCAATGTTTCGCCACTCGCCTGCAGTTCGATCCCCTGCCCTGCAGCACCGACCAGGCGAAACACCTGGCCGCCGACGTCGACCAGGCAGTCGTCCGGCTGGTAGTGGCCGGCATGCATTTCTTCGCAGGCATCCCATACCGACTGGTCTGCCACCAGTACCAGCTCGGGATCCCCGGCATGCACGATGATGGCAGGCCAGCGTACCGGTTCATGGTTCATAGAGTCGGCCCTCACCGTTGCCGTCCGGCATTGCGGAATAGTTGATCAAGCCTGTCATTGCCGCGCTTTCACGGTTGTATCTGCGCACTGAATGCTTGCATCAATCGCGGCATTGCAGTCAGGCCGGCAAGCTCCCGCTTGCCATCGATAGCCGATAATGCGCCAGGGAACATCTGAATAAGTCATTCCCGCGCAGGCGCGGACCCAGTAACTGGTTGATATGGCACCGGATGGATTCCCGCCTGCGCGGGAATGACGGCCTTGATCCGAGTTGCCCTAGTTCAGATCCGCCGCGTACTGCTTCAGCAACTCGATGGGAACAATCTCCAGCGCGCGGATGTGGGTGCGTTGCAGGTAAACCCGCGGCGCCCGCTGGTCCTGGTTCGCCTGTAACCAGCGCGCCGCACACAGGCACCAGCGATCACCCGCGCGCAGCCCCTTGAAACCGTATTCCGGTGCCGGCGTGGACAGGTCATTGCCCTTGAAACGGGAATACTCCAGGAATTCCTTCGAGGCCTCGATGCAGACTGTGTGCGAACCGTGGTCTTCGCTGCAGGTATTGCACCTGCCGTCGCGGTAATAGCCGGTGAGCGGATTTTCCCCGCACAACTCCAGCGGTTCGCCCAGTACATTGAGTGATTCATCCATCGTGCCTGTCCGTCCGCCCCGGGGTGTGGTGGGTATTGTGCCTGAAATGATCCAGCCGGGTTCGCTGATTTGGCCAATCCCGGTTGCGGTGCTCATTGCGCGCAGGCAGCAGCGGTAATTCAGCCGTTCACTGCCTGCGGGAAGCAGCGAGTGGCCTGGTTCCCGGGACAGGACTACGCGCTGTTTTACCATCATTGCTACCCTGGCGAACGTCTCTCTTTCAGTCGCTCTACATGCACGATCAGTGTATCCACGGTTTCGCGCAGCAAGTCGAGCTCGTCGAGGGTCAGATCATCGAGCTGTTCGAGATTGAATTCGATGGTATCGATGATTTTCTTGTGCGGGCGTTGCATCGGCCGCATGAAATACGTGGTAATGGTTGCCACAATGGCACCGAAGAACAGCATGGAACCGATCACGATCCACAGCGCGCCGATAAACTGTGCCAGACCGGAAACCGGCGTATCCGCAATCCCGGCGGTGGAAAATGCCGCCACCCCCCAGTACAGCGCCTTGCCGTAGGAACTGATCGATGAGGACTCGACACCGCGCTCGGCCAGGTAGATACCGGCGGAAAATGCCAGCCACAGCACCACCAGCACAACAACCAGCCGCATAAACGGCGTATGCGCGGCAATATCCGCGATGAATCGTTTGAAACGTGCGTGTGGCGCGGTGTTTTTCATGTCAATGAAACATTGCTGGAATAAAGAATAAAGGGGTCGGTGTCATTTATACGGAGTTGCGTTAAATAAATGACACCGACCCCTTTATTCGAGGTTCCAAGACGTCGCAGCCAGGTGAAGATCATAACCGCAATCTGACCCCCGTATAAGCTACACCACCTGTATCCGAATTCTGACCCCCTCACGAAAACCGGGCGCAGCTCCTCGCTTTCATCAATATTCGTGGAAACCTGAATCTGACCCAGGCAACCCTTGTCTCCGTATGAAGACATTACAGATGCTTCAACTACAGGGAGTTACCGAAATCACGCTGACAAGCGTCGTCAATCGGTAACACCTGCGGCACATCTTACCTCTATATCTCTCACTCGCCTTCATCATTTTCAGGATAACCCATTGTAATCTTTAATCATCCAGCGGGCTGGTATGGAATTTGCCTTTGTGCAGGTAGAACCAAAAGACATGCACGGGCCAATACGTACAGGGAGGAGTGCCATGTTTCGCCGACTACTTGATATGATCGTCCAGCAAGTGCCTGAATCACTGTCCGTCTGTGAATTCGAATGCCCGGTAACCAAATGCACCACAAAGATCTGGTCGGCATGCAGGTTGCGCGTTCCTGAGTTGCAGCATGGCAGCAGCGTCGTCCATTTCACGGCTCTACAGCGCAAAACCGATGCCCTGCAATCTAATGCGAGACAGGTCAGGAATAAAGGGGTCGGTGTCATTTAAATAAATGACACCGACCCCTTTATTCGGACCCCTTTATTCGTTATTCGTGACGGCATATTCGGCCACGAGCGTATATTCCGCACCTGCGGCGAGTTTAACTATATCCGATCCTGCATTGGTGGTCTCCACGCATAACAGGTGGCGATAATCATCATCACCCAGGTCCGCCATGCTCGCAGCGACATCCTGCCATGGATTCCACACTACGGCACTCGCGCTACCCTCGGCATGGAGATGTATCACCCGCTTGAATGCTGCGTCATGAATCTGTAACTCGTTTTTCACGTCGGCATAGATCCGGTCGACTTCCGTGCTGACGGTCACGGCACCGGACTGCAGTTTTTGTTTTCCGCCATCCACCTTGTCGATGTAGGATTTCCCTTCCAGGCCGTGCACCGAGGTTTTTGCAATATCACCCACGGCAAAATACGTGTGCAGCGCCTGGCTCAGCTCGATTGCCTGCTGACCACGGTTATATGTGGTCAGCGCCAGCCGGAGGGTTTTTCCAAGGGTGATTTCCAGCTGCGCCTCGATATCACCCTGCCATAACGGACGCGTCAGGTCGTTCAGTTTCAAACCGAGTACCAGTTGCGTGGCGCCGTTTGCCGGTGACGCAGTTTTGAGCACCGCCCACTCCGAGGTGCGTGCAAAGCCGTGCGCCGGCCGGCCTTTTCCCTGCGGATCCGGGCCGAACCACGGCCAGCAAACAGGTACGCCGCCCTTGATGGCCTTGCCGGCCTGGTAATACGCCTGCTTGCTCAGAAACAGCACATCGTGCTGCGCAGCCGTCGGTTGCCACGACAATACCTGCCCGGCATACAGGGAAACCGTCGCCTTGGCGTGAGCATTGCTGATCACTGCATGGATCAATCCACCCTCGCCAGCAACGAACTGCAGTTGCTTGGCTATCGAAAAACGATCATTGAGTGTGTCGAGTTGCATAGGCATACCTTGGTGTAGTTGGGCGGGATCAATGAGGTCAGGCACGCTTGATACGCCAATATAGCATCGAAACCATCCTGTCTGACCCCAGTTACCGGTTCCGCATGCCATGCGTAGCGATCACGCGCTGCCACAACGCCCCGAACCTTTCCTGCCACAATTCAAACGAGGAGCGTTCGGTGATCCGGCGTTCGTCCTCGATGGTGGCACGGGTCGCCCAGACCGCGGCATTCTGGTCGCGCCAGGACGTCGCCTCCGCCATGCCGTAGACAAAGCCCGAACGCACATCGACCAGTACGGCCGAGGTTTTGACCGTTACGCGCGCGCCCTTGTTGGGTAGAAAACCCGGCGTGATCACCGCCAGCGGGGCAATTTCTGCATTGTCGACAGTAAAGCGGGTATCCAGCGAGTACAGCAACAGCAGGTCCGCGTGCAGGCCATCGGCGGCCGCGCGCAGGTCATCGATCGTGTTCAGCGATTTCGGGATCGATGCCTGGGGCATACGGTCCACAGCAGCAACCAGCGGCAATGCCTGCAGATGCTGTATGGCGCTCGCGCTTTCGACGTTGCTGACGGTCAGCACACAGTACTGCCCGGCGCCGGAACAGGCGCTGCCGGTGGTGGCATAGTCCGCTGCCTGAATCCGCACCAGCAGGATGCGCGCGGGGAATGGCGCGGCCGGATGAGGACTCAGCGCATCGCGGTTCGCGTCAGACTGTGCCAGGTCCGCGACCGGGACACCGCCACCGGGCGCCTGGTAGGTGGCACAACCGGACAGAAAAAGGAGCAGGGAAAGCACGGGAAACAGGCGGCGCATAAGGGGTACCGGCAGGTAAATTGTGGACAGCCCGCATAGTAATCGCCTTCGACCCTGGCCACCACATCTGATAAACGTGGCCCCTCCCTGTACATTCCGCCGATCTCGTTATGTCCTGCGCTTCAGCAAGCCATACAGGGTGAGCAGCAAGGCCACGATGATGGTGACACCGCACAGTTGCAGCATACTGGTCACCAGTACGCTGTCGACCCCACCGGGTGGCGGGAACTTTTCATTGATGGTCGGCATGAGCGCGGAGGACGCCCCGCTGAATGCCGCCACCACACCGGCTGCACCGTTGCTCCAGGTGCCGATTTGCAGGGTCGCAAACCACACCTTGAGCAGGATCGGGGAAAGCACGAGTTCCCTGACCAGGAACCCGAAAACGACCATCAGGACACCGTTGGCGGTAAATTCTATGTGGGCCATCACGATGCCGCGAAACCACTCCACCGCGGTGGGCGGTATAAACCCGACCAGGCAACCGACGGTGATCTGGAGCACCCCCAGCACCAGGGTCCAGCGTTTGAGACTTGCCAGTAAACCGTCGTTGTTGTTCACCATACCCGCTTCCCTTGTCATGCCGGGCAGTTTCCCGGATCCGACTTCATAGTAGTTGAAACCAGGAAGATCACCAGGGTCGGGCTCGATTGATTCGCCATTTGCCTGTCCAGGCAATCGCTTCTGAACCTGTTAAATAAAAAATAAAGGGGTCGGTGTCATTTATTAAATGACACCGACCCCTTTATTTTCCCTTTATTTCCTTTATTCTCAGGCGCTGGTGCCGCCGACGGTGAGTTCGTCGATAAGCATGGTGGGCTGACCGACGCCGACCGGGACGCTCTGCCCTTCCTTGCCGCAGGTGCCGACACCGGGGTCGAGTTGCAGGTCGTTGCCAAGCATGGATACACGCTTGAGTACATCGGGGCCATTACCGATCAGGGTGGCACCCTTGACCGGGCGGGTGATCTGGCCGTTTTCGATGAGGTAGGCCTCGCTCGCGCTGAACACGAACTTGCCGGAGGTAATATCCACCTGGCCGCCGCCGAAGTTGACGGCGTAGAGGCCCTTCTTCACGGAACGGATGATCTCCTGCGGATCACTCTGCCCGGCCAGCATGTAGGTGTTGGTCATGCGTGGCATCGGCAGGTGGGCGTAGGATTCGCGCCGGCCGTTGCCGGTAGCTGCAACCCCCATCAACCCGGCATTCATGCGGTCCTGCATATAGCCCTTGAGGATGCCATTCTCGATCAGCACGGTATTCTGTGCCGGCGTGCCCTCGTCATCGATATTGAGCGAACCGCGCCGGCCGCTGAGGGTACCGTCATCCACCACGGTGCACAGTTTCGAGGCGACCTGCTGGCCAACGCGCCCGGCAAACGCCGAGGTACCCTTGCGGTTAAAGTCGCCTTCCAGTCCATGACCGATGGCCTCGTGTAACAGGATGCCGGGCCAGCCCGGTCCCAGCACCACCGGCATGCCGCCGGCCGGTGCATCCACGGCTTCGAGATTGACCAGCGCCTGGCGCACGGCCTCACGCGCATAGCCCAGCCCGCGCTCGTCCTCGACAAAGAAATGGTAATCGGTGCGCCCGCCGCCACCGGCACTGCCCTGCTCGCGGCGGCCATTGTGTTCCACAATCGCGGTGACGTTGCAACGTACCAGCGGGCGCACGTCGGCCGCGAGTGTGCCGTCGCTGACCGCAACCAGCACCACTTCATGTACACCCGCGATGCTGACCACGACTTCCTTCACGCGCGGGTCCTGCCGGCGAGCCTCGGCATCGAGTGAACGCAACAGGGAAATCTTGTCGTCCGCACTCATGCGGTCGAGCGGATCGATGGCCGGATACAATGCGTGCGGGTGCCTGGTGTGCCAGGCCTGCAGCTTGCCGCCGGTGCCGTGCGTGGCAATGGCACGTGCCGCGCCGGAGGCATGCAACAGCGCCGGCATGACGATTTCATCGGAATAGGCAAAGCCGGTCTTGTCGCCGGTGATCGCACGCACACCGGCACCCTGTTCGATGCTGTGGCTGCCTTCCTTGATGATGCCGTCTTCCAGTGCCCAGGACTCGTAGCGCGTGGACTGGAAATACAGGTCTCCGCCGTCGACGGCGTGGCCGAGCAACTTGCCGAATACCTGGTGCAGGTCGTTTTCATCCAGACCGGCCGGGGCCAGCAGGCGCTGGCGTGCGATGTCGAGGCTGGACTCAGTCATTGTTGCGGCACTGCAGGCGGCGGTGCGCAATACTGGGGAAATTTCGCCGTGCACTCTGCAGGCGGCCCAGTTCGATGTCGGCGCACACCACGCCGGGCCCACGCGACAGGCTGTTCAGCACCGTCCCCCAGGGATCGACGATCATGCTGTGGCCATAGGTCTCGCGGCCGTTGAGGTGATAACCGCCCTGGTCCGGCGCAATGACATAGCAGAGATTTTCGATGGCGCGTGCGCGCACCAGTACTTCCCAGTGTGCGCGCCCGGTAATGGCGGTAAACGCCGAGGGCAGCACCAGCACTTCCAGGCCGAGATCGAGTTGCTGGCGAAACAGTTCCGGGAAACGCAGGTCATAACACACCGCCACGCCGAGGCGTCCAAACGGGCTGTCGATGACGACAACCTCGCTGCCCGGTTCGATGGTGTCCGACTCGGTGTACTGTTCGCCGCTGTCGACCAGCGCCACGTCGAACAGGTGAATCTTGTCGTAGCGCGCAACCTGCTCACCCAGTTCATTGAACACCAGGCAGGTGGCGCGCACCTTGCCGGGGTCGTTTGCCTTGAGCGGGATGGTGCCGCCGACCAGCCAGATTCCGTGCCGCGCCGACTGCTCGGACAAAAAAGTCTGAATCGCGCCGCTGCCGGGCTGCTCGCTGGCCTCGACCTTGTCGTGCTCGCTGCGGCCCATCAGGGCGAAGTTTTCCGGCAATACCACCAGCCGCGCATGCTGGCTGACGGCTTCTTCGATAAGGCGCTCCGCCTCCAGCAAGTTGGCCCCGATGTTCGGACTCGAGGCCATCTGTATACATGCCACTACGCTCATAAAGTCACGCCATGTAGTTACAATTCAAGGGAATTCAGCATACCACAGAATAACCGCTGCGCACCCGGGGCCGGTCTACTCGAACATCTCCTGGTACGGATCCTGTTCCGGCGCTTCCACTATCAGCGGGGTAATCACCGGTTCCGCCCAGGGGCCGGTCACGGTGTACTGCTTGCGTGCCATTTCATTCAGACCGAATTTTCCCTCCAGCAACTGCTCGGCCACGAGCATCGCCGCGCCGACCGCCGGGCCACCGGCCAGGGCACCGGCCAGCGGCAGGCTGGAGTTGAGATATGGCGTCACGGTCACGACCTCGTCATAGTCCTGCGCCTTCAGACCGGTACGGCCGGAAATATCGATCTTCGCCGCCGGGCCATCGACCACCAGGTTATCCACCCAGGCATTGCCACTGTCGAGTACGAAATCGCCGGCGATACGGCTGAATCCGAAACCCTTGCCGAACAGGTCGGTAAAATCCAGCATCAGCAGGCGTCGCGGCAACTTGCTGAAACTGAGCAACCCCAGTGCGCGCCCGGAAGCGCCAGGCTCGACATCCAGCAACTGCCCGTTCTTGATAAGCAGGGAAAGTTTACCGTCCATTTTTTCCGGCTTTCCTTCCCAGGGAGCGCCTGGCCAGCTCGCCACCAGGCTGCCGGTCATAGCGCCGTCCTTGATGATCTTTTCGTAGCCCAGTGCAGCCAGCAAATTGCCCAGCTGGCCACCGGTCACCGACAGATCTACGCGCGAACGTGCGCGATTATCCTGCACGTACCACTCACCGGACATACGCAGTTTCAACATGTCCGAGTCGAGCACCAACTGCCGGATATCGAGTCTGCCATCGGGCAGCTTTTCCGCGCTCAGCAACAGGGAACCGAAATCCACGCCGTCGTAGACGAATTTTTTGGTGTCGACCTGCAGGTCTGGGAAGTCCCCGGGCCGCAAGCTTGTGGCCGGTTTCGGCGCAACCTCCGGCACCCTCTCCAGCTGCAGGCGGCGCAGGTTCATCGATACGCTATCCAGCCCGCTCGCGGAGTGGGCCAGCTGGATTTCACCGTCGAGCTGCTGCCCTGCTGCCTTGATGACCCATACCCGGCCATCTGCATGGATATCCAGGTCGGTGTCACGAATGCGATGACCGAGCAGTTCGAGTTCGCCAACGCGTAGCGACACCTGCACCGGTATCTCCGTGGTGGCACCTCCGGCACCCAGGTGTGGCTCCCAGTCTTCCAGCCGCAGGTGTTGCAGCTCACCGTTCAACAACAACACGTTGCGGTCCGGCAACCCGGCAGGCTTCGCACCGAGGGTGATTGTGCCACGCTGCAAACGTGTGCCCTGCGCGCCTTCCTCCAGCAACAGCAACCCGTTCAGCGCAGCCTCGTAATTCACCAGCAATTCCGGTTCGCGCTGGTTGATGTCATCGATCTGGAAAGACAGCTCACGCTGGCTGCCCGCCGGCTTGCCGAGCGGTGCCGGCAGATCGATCGCAGTCCCTTCCAGCCGGCTCCATACCTCCACCCCGACATTGGCACGCTGGCCACGCGCCGGTATGCCACGCATCGTTACCAGCACCTGCCACTCGCTGCCGCCGTGGAAAGCCGCACGCAAGGGATCGTCCTTTGGCAGCATGCGGTCGACCAGGTCCAGTGGCCCGATCAGCTCGACAGACGTGTGGCCCTGGCTCGGCTCGGTCGATACCCGGGCACGTACCGGCCGATCGAACAGGCGTGCAGTCAACCCGTCACCGAGGATGCCGGTGTCGTTGAAATCGAGCCGGCCCTTGATGGCGCTGAGCGCAATTTCAGTGTCCCTGATTGCGAGTCCGTTGCCCTGCAGACTGATGCGCCCGGCGACCGAAACCGGCAAATGGTCCTTTTCCAGCGGCACCTGGATATCGAGGTGCAAGCCGGTCGGCCCGCTGGTGCTGACCTGGTCGACGAAGCCTCCATAGGTATCACCGAGCGGACTGCTGCCGAGCTCTTCCATCATCACCGGCAGGGCACCGCTAACGTCGCCGCTGATGGAAAGATGCGGATGCACCAGGTCGGAAATCTGCGCATGCACATCCTGCAGTGTTGCACTGCGGATGCGTCCCTTGCGGCTGCGGATATCCATTTTCCGCCCGGTAAAATCGACCTGTGCATCCAGGTCTTCCACCGGCGACCAGTGTTCCTCGAAGTCCAGCGTGGCGTCGGTGACCGGCAGGCGCACTTCCAGCTTCCCTTCGCCATGATCGAACGGCAGCTGGTCGAGCCGGCCCTCGATCACCACGCTGCCATCATGCACCTGTCCCGCCACCAGGCTGCGATCCAGCCAGCTCACACCGGTCGGCGCCATGATGTGTGCCGGCAGGTAATGGTGTACGTGATTGACCGCTGCACGCGGTATCGCGACCTGCAGGTTCAGCTGCGGTGCACCCTTCCCGTGCGGCCATTCCAGCCGGAAGTGGGAATCCAGTGCCAGGTGGTCATTGTCCAGATGCAGGGCAGCACTGCTGAGCACCAGTTGCTCCGCATCACCCTGCCAGCGCAGCTCGCCCTGCAGGTGATCGAAACGCAACGGGGCGCGGAACAGTCGTGAATCGGAATAACTGCTGCTGGTACTGTCCAGCACCAGCAGACCCGACTGCGGCGAACCCTCTACACGCCCGCTCAGCCCGGCCAGCGACGGTATCGCACCGGTTTGCGTGACGCCGAGCCCGTGAAAGTGCGCGCTGAACCGGTCGAGTACCGTCGTCTCCGGCAGTTGCCGCAGCGACACATCGACGTCTTCCAGCACCCCGGTGGCTTGCAACTCCAGCAGCTGCTTGCGCAGCGCGGTGTCCAGTGGCAGCACGACCAGCAGGCCACGCATTGCTTCCAGCGGCAGCCGCGACGCAAGGGCGTGCAGGTACGTGTTCTGCTCACGGGTAAGCGCCGCCACCGACAGGTTGGCGATGTTCCATACCTGCCCCTCACCGCTCATGCGAAAACGCTGCAATACCGCCTGCCAGCCATGGGTACGGCGTTGCCAGCCCAGTTGTGTGCGCAACTGGTCCGCGCTCAGCCCCCCGCTGGCCGCGCGCTCCGCCTGTACCGAAAAGCCGCTTACCTCCAGTTCACTGCTGACCGAAACCAGCCGGCCGGCATCGATTTCTGCCCAGACGCGGATGTCCGCCACCCCCGTCACCGGCTGCGTGTCCGGCCCCAGCTGCGCCAGCAGCCCGGCCAGCTGCAGGTCCTGGCCACGGACATAAATACGTCCCTGCCAGTCCAGCGGGTGTGGTGCAGTGCCCTGCAGGCGCGCCTCGATCTCCACGCTACGACCGAAATCATCCGGCAAATGCGCATGGCCGGACAGCACGTGCCGGTCACCCTGGTTGCGCAGCACCAGTGACACGCCGGAATAATGCCGCGCCCTGTCCGGGTTCTGCAGATCGCGGAACGTGATGCCGGCAGCATGGATGGAGAGCCGCGACATGGCAGTAAAATCCACCGGCGCGGCTTGCGGGTCGGTCGGTAATTCCTCGACGTACACGCGCCCGTCGATATCGCGCACCAGGGTGAAATCCGTATCGATGATATCCACCCCGGAAAAGCGCACTTCCCGCTCCAGCAGGTATGCAGCCAGATCGATACGCACCCAGATCTGGCCGATCTCGAGACGCTGTTCCGGGTATTCCCGGCTGGTGATGCGCACCCCGACCAGCTTGAGCACCGGTGACAGACCGCGCCAGGTGACGTGCATGCGGTAAATCGTTACCGTGCGACCGATCGCCTGCGCGGCCAACGCAGCGACATCGTTCTTGTAGTCGGCCAGCAACGGCACCAGCAGCCGCGCGCTACCCAGCAGCAGTGCGGCCAGCAGTAGCGCGGCAACCAGCAGACGGGACAGAAAATGTGACAGGCGGTTCAGCATGTCGCGGCTGCGCTGTACCCGCCGCGGCTGGCACGATCCCTACATCGGAACCACATCGTACTGTTCCTGGGTATAGAGGGTCTCCACCTGGAACCGGATCGGCTTGCCGATGAACGCTTCCAGCTCGGCCAGACTGGCGGACTCCTCGTCGAGCAACAGGTCCACCACTTCCTGCGAGGCCAGCACCAGCAACTGCTCGATATCGAACTGGCGTGCGGCACGCATGATTTCACGAAAAATCTCGTAGCAGGTTGTCTCTGCCGTCTTCAGCGAGGCGCGCCCGTTGCAGGTCGGACACACTTCGCACAACACGTGTTCCAGGCTTTCAGTGGTGCGCTTGCGCGTCATCTCAACCAGGCCAAGCGCGGAGACCTCGCTGATATGGGTCTTGGCGTGATCTTTCTCGAGGCATTTTTCCAGCGTGCGCAATACCTGGCGCTTGTGCTCCTGGTCCTGCATGTCGATGAAGTCGATGATGATGATGCCGCCCAGATTGCGCAGCCGCAGTTGCCGGGCCAGGGTCTGCGCGGCCTCGAGATTGGTCTTGAAAATGGTCTCCTCGAGATTGCGGTGCCCGACATAGCCACCGGTATTCACGTCACAGGTGGTCAGCGCCTCGGTCTGGTCGATGATCAGGTAGCCGCCGGACTTGAGTTGCACCTTGCGATCCAGCGCCTTCTGGATTTCGTCCTCGATACCATAGATATCAAAGATCGGCCGCTCGCCGGGATAATACTCCAGCTGGGTATTCATGCCGGGCATGAAACGGTCACAGAATTCGCGCGCACGCTGGTAACTCTCGCGCGAGTCGATACGTACCCGCTCGATGCTGTCGTCCAGCATGTCGCGCATCACGCGGATCGTCAGCGGCAGGTCCCCGTACAGCAGCGTGCCGGGCGTGCTGGACGCGATGCTTGCGCTGATGGATTCCCACAGCTTGCGCAGAAACAACATGTCGGCGCGCAGCGCTTCTGCGCTGGCGCCTTCCGCCGCGGTACGCGCAATGTAGCCACCGGCCTCGTGTTCCGTCATAAACAGCTGAATGAGATCCCGCAGCCGCACGCGCTCCGCTTCGGTGTCGATTTTCTGGGAAATGCCTACATTGGCGACATTCGGCATGAATACCAGGTAGCGCGATGGCAGGGTAATCTGCGTAGTCAGGCGCGCGCCCTTGGTACCGAGCGGGTCCTTGATTACCTGCACACAGATCTCGTCACCTTCGTGCAATAACCGGGTGATGTCGGGCGTGACACGCAGCGCCGGGATGCTCTCGTCAATCGGCAATTCGATGTCCGAGGCATGCAGGAACGCCGCACGTTCCAGTCCGACCTCCACAAACGCCGCCTGCATGCCGGGCAACACGCGGCACACACGTCCCTTGTAGATATTCCCGACCAGACCGCGCCGTTGTGCGCGCTCGATAAAGATTTCCTGCAGCACCCCGTTCTCGACCAGGGCGACCCGGGTCTCGCGTGGTGTGACATTGATCAGAATTTCCTCGCTCATGCTGTCCTTGCCTGTTGTATCAGTGACGGTAACGTCCGGCTGCTGCATTGCTATCCATTACATGACCTGTTGCTGGCCATGTCTGCATACGCGCGATAGCGTTACTTGCGCCCGGCGGCTTGTTGAAAAGCCCGCGGGGAAACCGCACCAGCATTAAAAAATGACTCAAACTGCTCCGTTAGCTGCGGGTAAACTGCAGCTTTCCGCTATTGCTTGCCGGGTCCCGCTCGCGCCGCAGGCGTTCCCGACAGGCTGCTAGAGTACCTTGATACCGGCGTCCTGCAATAGCTCGGCCGTTTCGAATAGCGGCAATCCCATGACCCCGGAGTAGCTGCCCTCGATACGGCTGATGAAGATGGCCGCGCGTCCCTGGATGGCATAGCCACCCGCCTTGTCCGCCGGTTCGCCGGTATCCCAGTATGCCGCGCATTCCGCAGTGGTGACCGTGCGAAATGTCACGTAGCTGGTGCGGACCTGCACCGCCTCGGTGGCGCCCACCAGCGCCACCGCGGTCAGTACCGAATGCGTGCGCCCGGACAGCTGCTGCAGCATGCGGATGGCGTGTTCACGGTCTTGCGGCTTGCCGAGAATGCCGGAACCGGTGACGACCTCGGTATCGGCGCCCAGCACCGGCCGGCGCCGGCCTTCCGGCAACCGGTTCCACCCGGCACGCGCCTTTTCCAGGGCAATGCGGCAGACATAGTCCTGTGCGCTTTCATTGTCCTTCACCTGTTCATCCAGGTCGATCGCCAGCACGGCATAATCGACCCCGATCTGGTCGAGCAATTCCCGGCGCCGGGGTGACTGCGAGGCAAGATAGATATCCGGAAGTTTGCTCATGGGAGGGTAATGAACACTGGTTGCTCAGGCACGGTGATAGGGGTGACCATTGAGGATACTCCAGGCGCGATACAGTTGTTCCGCCAGCACGATACGCACCAGGGCATGGGGAAAGGTCAGCGCCGACAGCGACCAGCTGCGTTCGGCACGGGCCAGGCAATCCGGCGCCAGTCCATCCGGGCCACCGACCAGCAAGGCCACGTCGCGACCGGACCCCAGCCACTGGCGCAGATGGTCGGCCAGCGTCGGGGTACTCCACGCCTGTCCCTGCACGTCCAGCGCGATGACTGCGCAGTCCTTCGGCAAGGCGGCCAGCATCTGCCGGCCCTCTTCCCGTTGCGCCTGCAGGGCGGGCTGCGACTTGCTGCGCCGTCCGAGCGGAATCTCGACCAGCTGCAGGACGCATTCGCGCGGCAGGCGTCGCGCATAATCCTGGTAGCCCTGCGTCACCCAGTCCGGCATGCGGGTACCGACGGCAATCAGATGGATGCGCACGCCATGCAGCCTGTCAGCGATCCTGCCCGGCGGCTGGCTGGCTACCGACCGACCACAGCTTCTCCAGTGCGTAGAAGCTGCGCGTCTCCGGCATCATGACATGCACCACGATATCGATCAGGTCGATCAGGATCCACTCCGAACCCTTGTCCCCTTCCACCCCCGGCGTGTTCACGCCGAGTTTTTTGGCCTCCGCCGCAACATGGTCGGCAATGGACTTGATGTGCCGGGTCGATGTGCCACTGGCAATGACCATAAGGTCGGTGATCGAAGTCTGGTCGCGCACATCGAGCACGCGAATATCCAGCGCCTTCATGTCTTCCAGTGCCTTGATGGTCAGTGCCAGCAATTTTCCAACCCGGCCATCCACGTCGGTAGCGGCCAGTTTGCCTGCTTTATGGTTTTTCATAGCCTCGCCTTGTTATACATACAAACCCTGTTGCCGGACGACCTCG
>CAJQOV010000059.1 GCA_905480065.1 uncultured Gammaproteobacteria bacterium
GCTCGGTGCGCGCCAACCGGCGGCTGGAACTGGACGAGATGAATGCGCTGCTGCGCGAAATGGAACGCACCGAGCGCAGTGGCCAGTGTAACCACGGCCGGCCCACCTGGGTACAGATCAGCGTGGCGGACCTGGACCGGATGTTCCAGCGCGGGCGCTGAGCCGGATAGAACGGTTAGCCACAGAGGACACCGGGTTCACAGAGAAAAACCATGGCAATCAGGGTATATGGGGTTTTCTCTTCCTTGGACGATTCAGGTTCGTGTATCTCTGTAATCTCCCGGATGATCAGGAGCGCGTGGAATCTGCGAGGATCCTCATCTTGTAACAGTATTTCTACCACAATGATGTTCTCTGTGTACCCGGTGTCCTCTGTGGCGCAACTTTCATTGCACCTTTGTGCGAGATGATTACTCAACGTGCCTGATCAACCCTTACCGCCTGCCATTTTCCTGATGGGTCCGACCGCGTCCGGCAAGACCGCGCAGGCCGTGGAACTGCTGCGGCATTTCCCGCTGGAGATTATCAGCGTCGACTCGGCGCTGGTGTATCGCGGCATGGACATCGGTACCGCGAAACCGGATGCGGCAACCCTGCGGACTGCGCCGCACGCCCTGATCGACATCCGCGATCCGGCCGAGCCGTACTCGGCAGCGGAGTTCCGCACAGATGCGCTGGTCGAAATGGCGCGCATCCGGGCTGCTGGCCGCATTCCGCTGCTGGTCGGTGGCACCTTCCTGTATTTCCGCGCCTTGCAGCAGGGGCTGTCGGCAATGCCGGCCGCTGATCCGGGCATTCGCGCGCGCCTCGAGGCCGAGTTGTCTGCACACGGTCTGCCGCAGCTGTACCGGCGCCTGCAACAACTCGATCCGGCCACGGCCGCACGCCTGCACGCCAGTGATCCCCAGCGTATCCAGCGTGCCCTGGAGGTGATCGAACTCACCGGCCGGCGCATGAGCGAGCTGCATGCGCAGGGACGCGGGGATGCCTTGCCGTACCGGGTACTGAAACTGGCCCTGTATCCGGGGGATCGCGCCTGGCTGCAGCATCGCATCGACCGGCGGCTGCAACACATGCTGGCGGCAGGTTTCGAGGGCGAGGTGCGGGCGCTGATGGCCCGGGGCGATTTGTCAGCCGAACTTCCCGCCCTGCGGGCGGTCGGTTACCGGCAGATGTGGGCCTGGCTGGCCGGTACAACGGATTACCCGCAGGCGGTTGAAAAGATCCGCGTCGCAACACGCCAGTACGCACGCCGCCAGTTGACCTGGTTGCGCGGCGAGGCGGGGCTGGAATGTTTTGACTGCCAGGCCGCGGAGCTGCCGGATCAGCTACGCCAGCGGCTGAACGTATGGCTCGATTGAGATTTGGCCATGGGCCACGAAATATCCACCTTCGCATGCGTTTGCTGGCGAGATCTGTATGATTCAGATCATGGTAATAGCCGTTGTATTGCTCTAGAATGCGCGCAAAATGAGCAATCTCGGCTCTATACTTGGCTGGCAACACAACAAAAAGGAGATAAAGACATGAATAGAGGACAATCTTTGCAGGATCCATTCCTGAATGCACTGCGCAAAGAGCGAGTCCCGGTATCCATCTATCTGGTCAACGGCATCAAGCTGCAGGGCCAGATCGAGTCCTTTGACCAGTTTGTTGTGTTGCTCAAGAATGCGGTCAGCCAGATGGTCTACAAACACGCCATCTCCACCGTGGTGCCGGCACGCAACGTGCGCATCGCCGGTGCCGACGAGCCGGGCGACAGCGATCCCGGAAATGCCTGAAACTGAAGGCAACTGCATGGGGCCGGTGATTGTTCGAACGCCCTGAGAGTGGTGAGCGGGCCGTCCTGGTCCACGTAAACTTTCCGGATGGTGCCGGGCCGGAACAGCTGCGCGAATTCACCGAGCTGGCGCTATCCGCCGGTGCCGTGCCCGTGGTAACCATTACCGGTACCCGCGCCAGCCCGGACCCACGCCTGTTCGTCGGCCAGGGCAAGGCCGACGAGATCCTCGTAGCGGTGCAACAGCACAACGCCGACGTAGTCATCTTCGATCACGCCCTCAGTCCGAGCCAGGAACGTAACCTGGAACGCCTGCTTTCCTGTCGGGTAGTGTCGAGAACCGGCCTGATCCTCGATATCTTCGCCCAGCGTGCGCGATCCTTCGAAGGCAAGCTGCAGGTGGAACTGGCGCAGTTGCGGCATCTGTCCACGCGGCTGGTGCGAGGCTGGACCCACCTGGAACGCCAGAAGGGCGGTATCGGCCTGCGTGGCCCGGGCGAAACGCAGCTGGAATCGGACCGGCGCATGATCAACGCGCGCATCAAGATGATCAACCGGCGTCTCGAGAAGGTCGGGCGGCAGCGTGACCAGGGGCGGCGTGCGCGCCAGCGTGCCGAGGTGCCGACGGTATCGCTGGTGGGTTATACCAATGCCGGAAAATCCACCCTGTTCAACGCACTGAGTGGCGCGCACGCCTATGCGGCGGACCAGTTGTTCGCCACGCTCGATCCGACCCTGCGGCGCGTCGAGGTGGCCGGGGTGGGGCCGGTGGTGCTGGCCGATACCGTGGGCTTTATCCGCCACCTGCCGCACGACCTGGTGGCGGCGTTTCGCGCCACCCTGGAAGAAACCTGCCAGGCGGACCTGTTGCTGCTGGTGGTGGATGCGCAGGATGAGGAGCGGCATGCGCATATCGGGCAGGTCAACGAGGTTTTGCGCGAGATCGGGGCGGATGAAATCCCCCAGATCCGTGTCTACAACAAGATCGACATGACCGATACCGAGCCGCATGTCGAGCATGCGGAAGACGGCACGGTCAGCCGGGTGTGGGTGTCGGCGGTCACCGGGGCCGGACTTGGCCTGCTGGTGGACGCACTGGGCGAGCACTTTCACGGTGACCAGGTGCATGGCTGGCTGAAGA
>CAJQOV010000060.1 GCA_905480065.1 uncultured Gammaproteobacteria bacterium
CTTACGATGCGCTGCACTTGCGTGTAAGCGATGGATTGCTGGGCGTCGACTTTGACAGGTACACGGTCGAGCAGCACCGTAACGCCGGACGCCATGTGGTACGCGGCAGTGTTACGGACCCCGATTTCTGGGAACGTTTCCAGATCGACCATAGAGCCATCAGCCTGGTGATGCTGGCCATGCCGAACCAGCAGGAGAACCTGTATGCGGTCAACCAGCTGCGCCGTTCGGGCTACACCGGAAAACTGGCGGCAATCGCCAAGTACCCGGATGACCTGGATGCGCTGAGGCAGGCCGGTGCCGATTCGGTGTTTAATCTCTATGCCGAGGCGGGCACCGGTTTCGCCAACCACGCCAGTGACTGGCTGCCAGAGACCAACCAGGCGCTATAATCCCGACATGCTGTACGACCCCGACCTGCCGCGATGCGAATGGCCCGGCAAACCCGAGACCAGCACGCTCATGATCACCCGCCAGGATACGGAACGGGGTGTGCCGTTGCATGACGATCGCAAGCATTTCGAGCTCCTGGTGCTGGATGCCATGAACAAGGCGCTGCGCGCGCAGGGCTTTCGTTTTACGGGTTCGACCATCTGCTATGCCGGCCTGGTGAACGACCACGTGACCGACTGTTTCCGCCATGCACCGCTGCGCACTACCGCAGCGTAACCGGCAGGCAGGCATCCGAACCGTGCCTCCCATCCTGCCTGTTGCCGTGGTTCACCAAGCACCGCACCTGTGTGCTGCGGGTGCAGCACCCGGACACCATGCGGCCCTGCCCTGCTCCGGAGCCGGCGCATGATCACCATCAACAGCTTCCTGCACCGTGCGCGGCTACATGAGGTCATCCGGCGCTGGATGTTCGATGAATTGCTGCCCGGTGACGCGGATGAAATCCTGCGCCTGGTGCATTTCAACAACGTGTACGTATCGCGCTACCTCGAGCGGTTTGCGACCGACCTGTTCACCGGCCTGTTTGCTGGCGAGCTGCGCGTGGAACAGGCAGCCACGAAGGGCGCGCTGCGGGATCGCATCTGCTCCAGCCTGCCCGCGCAATGCCCCCGCTGCGTGGAACTGGCTGCCGCCTACGCAGACAACCCCGGGCACTACTTTCGCGAGACACCGTTCCACGGCAGCCTGTATTTTCATGCTGCGCAGGGTGCCGCATGCTACGCGGGATCGAGCCGGATCAAGCGTATCCGGCGACTGGCAGAGAAGTCCGCGCGCCGCGTGGTGGACTGCCTGCATGATGCAGCCGGATTGCCGCCGGACATCACCCCGGACTCCCTGATGCGGATGGAGCAGGAACTGCTGGCGCAGTTGCGCGCGCAGCGTGTCTTGCCGCCGCCGGGGAACCTGGCCATCAATGATGTCGCGGGTCTCAAGGTGATCCTGGCTGCACATGAACTGGAGCGCCTGCTGACCCTGTTGCGGGATACCGGTTGCACCCTGATCGAACAGGAACTGCATGACGGTGTCTACCGTGCCACCAACCTGATCGTGAACTACCGGCCGGACCGGGAAGCCATTCTCGGCGAACCCTTGCATGACAGCATGCTACGGGTGTTCCAGATGCACGGTTACACACCTGGCCAGGCCAACGCGGCGTTTCGCGAGTTCGTGCTGTCCGGCGAGGACAGCATCCACCTGGAAATCATCGTCACCGACTATCTGCAGATGCTGGAAAGCGAGATCGGTCACTGCATGCACGAGGAACGTATCATCCGGCAACGCCACAACCCGCGTTATTACGGGCAACTGGCGCAAAATGTCGGGTTCCTGATGGAATTCCTGTTCACCTTTCCGGCGCTGCCGCACCGCCAGCTCGAGCAACTGCCGGTGCGGATCCAGGACCGCTACCTGCCGGACTACTTCGACGAGGTCCGGCGCAGGCTCTACAACAACCCGACCGTGGAGCTCTACGAGCAGTGACTGGCGCGGAACAGTCATGCCGCCCTTGCCCGGAACAACGGTAACGGAGCCGGGATGGCGGAAGTAACCCTGCGCTTCTACGAGGAACTGAACGATTTTCTCCCGGCCGCACTGCGCAGGACGGACATCGTGCAACCCTGCAACCGGCGCACCTCGGTCAAGGACATGATCGAATCGTTCGGCGTGCCGCATACCGAGGTCGAGCTGATCCTGGTCAATGGCAACCCGGTCGACTTCTCCTGCATCGTCCATGCGGGTGACCGGATCAGCGTCTACCCGGTGTTCGAGGCGCTGGACATCAGTCCGCTGCTGCGCCTGCGCCCGGCGCCGTTGCGCACCCCGCGCTTCATTATCGACGTCAATCTCGGACGACTGGCACGCTACCTGCGGCTGCTGGGGTTCGACTGTCGTTACGGGAATGACCTGAACGATGCCGATATTGCGCGGATTTCCGTCGCAGAATCCCGTACCGTGCTGACCCGCGACCGCGCCCTGCTGCAGCAGCGCATCATCACGCACGGGTATTTCGTGCGCGCCTGCCAGCCGCTCGAGCAGGTACGCGAGGTACTGGCCAGGCTGGACCTGTATCGCCAGGTGCAGCCCTTTACCCGCTGCACACGCTGCAACGGCCGGCTGGAAAGCGTGGACAAGCAGGCAGTGCTGGCCGAGCTGCAGCCAAAGACGCGCAAGTACTTCGACGAATTCCAGCGCTGTACCGGCTGCGGGCAGATCTACTGGAAAGGCAGCCACTTCGCAGGTGCCGAGCAACTGGTCGCGGCGATCGGCAGTCCACCGAAAGGCGTTAATGGGCTGCAGTGACGGGGAACCCCGGCCGGTCTGCAGGGTGGCCGGCTGCTGTCATCCCTGGACAGGATCGCCGCGGTTCCGCGTCACTCCCGGCAGCGCCGTTATGCACCGCTAACAATCGAGCATGCTTGACGGTCGTCATGTATCCCGGCCGGCAACGGTGCTATAGATTCGTTATGTCCGTAAATACCGCCACTGGCACCGGTTCCGCGCGCGCGTCCACGCGCTGGGAGCATTTCCCGCACGACGCGGACATCGGGGTACGCGGTTTCGGTGCGACCCGGGAACAGGCCTTCGAACAGGCGGCCATGGCCCTGACCGCGGTGATCACCGATCCCGCTGGAATTGTTGCGGGCGGAAAGGTCGAGATCGCCTGCCAGGCACCGGATGACGAGCTGCTGCTGGTGGACTGGCTGAATGCCCTGGTGTACGAGATGGCCACGCGCAACTGGGTGTTTGGACGCTTCGCGGTCCGCATCAGCGGCCAGGACCTTGGTGCACAGGCCTGGGGCGAGGCGCTGGACAGCGCACGACATCGCCCGACGGTGGAGGTCAAGGGTGCGACCTACACGGCACTGCGCGTGGCGCAGCAAGCGGACGGGAGCTGGGTCGCGCAATGTGTGGTGGATGTATGAAGCCGCACGCACGCCCGGCGGGCAGGTGAACACATGGATCTAGCACTGTTCCAGCGTCATTCCGAATACGCCTGGGAGATTGCCCCGCACGGCGCCATGCGCGTGCCGGCGGTGATCTACGCGGACCAGGATTTGATCAGCAACATGGATCACAAGGTCTACGAGCAGATCTGCAACGTGGCGATGTTGCCGGGCATCGTGCAGGCCTCCTATGCCATGCCCGACGCACACTGGGGCTACGGCTTTCCCATCGGCGGCGTGGCTGCCTTCGATGCCGGCGACGGCGGCGTGGTGTCGGCCGGCGGGGTCGGCTTTGATATCTCCTGCGGCGTGCGCTGCCTGCGCACCGGCCTGCAGGTCGGCGCGGTCATGGCGGTGCAGAAAAAGCTGGCGGACAGCCTGTATCGCGACATCCCGGCCGGCCTCGGCAGCAGCGGCACGATCCACCTGAATCCGGCGGCCATGGATGCCATGCTGCTGGGCGGGGCGCAGTGGGCAGTAGTGCAGGGCCACGGCGATGCCGCCGACCTGGAATGCACCGAGGAACAGGGTTGCATGGGCGGTGCGCAGCCGGCGTGTGTATCCGAACACGCCAAGCGGCGCCAGCGTGACGAGATGGGTACGCTGGGCAGCGGCAACCATTACCTGGAGGTGCAGAAGGTTGTGCAGCTGTTCGATAGCAGCGCGGCACAGGCCATGGGTCTGCACGAGGACGACGTGGTGGTCAGCATCCACTGTGGCTCGCGCGGCCTGGGACACCAGATCGGTACCGAGTTCCTGAAACGCATGGTCATCGCCGCACCGCAACACGGCATCACGCTGCCGGACCGCGAACTGGCCTGCGCACCGATCGATTCCCGCCTCGGCCAGGAATATCTCGGCGCCATGCGCGCCGCCATCAACTGTGCACTGGCCAACCGGCAGATCCTCACGCAGCTGGTGCGGAACGTGTTCGCGCGGGTGCTGCCCGCAGCGCAGCTGACGCTGCTGTACGATGTCTCGCACAACACCTGCAAGGTCGAGCAGCACACGGTGGCCGGCACGACGCACACGCTGCACGTGCACCGCAAGGGTGCCACGCGCGCCTTCGGTCCCGGGCACCCGGCGCTGCCCGATGCGCTGCGCGCGACGGGCCAGCCGGTGCTGATCGGGGGGTCGATGGGGACCGCCTCCTACGTACTGGTCGGCACCCGTGCCGGCGAAGCACTCTCCTACAGTTCCGCCTGCCACGGTGCCGGTCGCGCCATGAGCCGTCACCAGGCATTCAAGACCTGGCAAGGCCGCCAGGTCATCGACGAACTCGCTGCGCGCGGCATCCTGATTCGCAGTCCCTCGGGACGCGGCATCGCCGAGGAGGCCCCCGGTGCGTACAAGGACATCGAGGCGGTGGTGGACGCGGCCGATGCCGCCGGGCTGGCGCGCAAGGTGGCGCGGCTGGAACCGCTGGTCTGCATCAAGGGCTAGCGTATGGCCATCCACAATGCCGATATTGCCGCCGTGTTCGAGGAGATCGCCGATCTGCTCGAGATCCGTAACGACAATCCCTTCCGGGTGCGTGCCTACCGCAATGCCGCACGCCAGTTGCAGGGGATGGGCGTGGCGGCCGCGGACCTGCTGGCACGTGGCGATGACCTGACCGAACTGCCCGGCATCGGCACCGACCTCGCCGCGCGCATCGAGGAGATCGTCGCGACCGGCAAGTGCCGGCTGCTCGACTCGCTGCACCGGCAACTGCCGCATACCGTCACCGAGTTGCTGAAGATTCGCGGCCTGGGTCCGAAACGCGTGCGCACGCTGTACCAGGAACTCGACGTACAGACACTCGAGCAACTGGCGCGCGCCGCGCACGACGGGCGCATCCGCGCCCTGCCCGGCTTCGGCGCGAAGACCGAGCAGGCCATCCTGGCAGCCGTGTCCCGGCAGGTAAAGGAACAGCCGCGGCTCAAGCTGGCCGTGGCGGCGCAATACGCGACAGCCCTGCAGGCCTGGTTGCAAACACTTCCCGGGGTGCAACAGGTGGTCGTCGCCGGCAGCTATCGCCGCTGCCGCGAAACGGTCGGCGATCTCGACATCCTGGTCACGGCAGACACGACCGGCGTCATGGACCGGATCGTCACCTATGACGAGGTCAGCCAGGTGCTGGCCAGCGGTTCCACGCGCGCCACGCTGCTGCTGCAGTCCGGGCTGCAGGTGGACGTACGCGTCGTCGAGGCGGCCTGCTTCGGCGCCGCCCTGGTCTATTTCACCGGTTCCCGCGAACACAATATCGCGCTGCGCCGGCTGGCACAGGAGCGCAAGCTCAAGATCAGCGAATACGGCGTGTTCAAGGGCAAGCGCCGCACCGCGGGGGCCACCGAGGAATCGGTCTATCGCAGCGTGGGCCTGCCCTGGATCGAACCGGAACTGCGCGAAAACCGTGGCGAACTCGAGGCGGCGCGCGCCGGGAAGTTGCCGAAACTGGTAACACTGGCGGACCTCCGGGGTGACCTGCATGCCCACACCACGGCCACCGACGGACACAACAGCCTGCGCGAGATGGCGCAGGCCGCGCGTGCTGCGGGCCTGGAGTACCTCGCCATCACCGAACATTCGCGCCGACTCACCGTCGCGCACGGACTTGATCCGCAGCGCCTGCGCCAGCAGCTGCACGAAATCGATCGGCTCAACGAGCAGCTCGACGGCATCACCCTGCTCAAGGGGGTCGAGGTCGATATCCTTGAAGATGGCCGGCTCGACCTGCCCGATACGGTACTGGGGGAACTGGACCTGGTGATCGGGGCGGTGCACAGCAACTTCCGGCTGTCACGCGCACAGCAAACGAAACGCATCCTGCGCGCCATGGAGAATCCGCATTTCTCGATCCTCGCGCATCCCACCGGGCGCCTGCTCAACGCGCGCGAGGCCTGCGACATCGATCTCGAGCGCATCCTCGAGGCAGCCCGCGACCGTGGGTGCGTAATGGAACTCAATGCGCAGCCGGACAGGCTCGACCTCGACG
>CAJQOV010000061.1 GCA_905480065.1 uncultured Gammaproteobacteria bacterium
CACTGGTTGCCTGGCATGAATACAATGACCAGCCGCGCCATGTGAATGGGCACGATGCAATGTCCGGTTCCTATCTGGGGCCGCGCTTCTCCGATGCGGAGATCAGCAAGCAGCTGGATGCACAGGGTGCGGTGTATGAACGGCTGGATACGGATGAATTAACCGATCGTCTCAGCGCAATACTGGCTGATGAAAAAGTAGTAGGCTGGTTCCAGGGGCGCATGGAATTCGGTCCGCGCTCGCTGGGTGCCCGGTCGATTATCGGCGACCCGCGCAGCGAAAAGATGCAGTCGGTAATGAACCTGAAGATCAAATACCGTGAATCCTTCCGCCCGTTTGCCCCGGCCGTGCTGGCAGAGGATGCCGGCAAGTATTTCGAGCTGGATCGTCCCAGTCCGTACATGCTGATCGTGGCCCCGGTACAGAAAGACCTGAGAATCGAGATGACCGATGAACAGCAGCGCCTGTTCGGCATCGAAAAGCTGAACATCAGGCGCTCGCAGGTCCCGGCAATTACCCACGTTGACTACTCGGCACGGGTACAGACGGTACATCGCGAAACCAATCCACGCTTTCACGCCCTGTTGCAGGGATTCAAGCAACGCACCGGGTGTTCCGTGCTGGTGAATACCTCGTTCAATGTGCGTGGTGAGCCGATCGTGTGCAGCCCGGAAGATGCCTATCGCTGTTTTATGCGTACCGAAATGGATTATCTGGTAGTGGAGAACTTTCTGCTGGCCAAGACCACGCAACCGGAAATCGAGAAAGACGATTCCTGGAAACAGGAATTTGCCCTGGACTGATCATGACGAGCGTAACAATCAACACGGATAAGAAGTCGCTGCGGGAGTTTGGCCTGGTGTTCGCGGCCGGCCTGGTGCTGTTCTTTGGCTTGTTGTTGCCGTGGATCTGGGACAAGCCATGGCCGGTCTGGCCGTGGCTTGGTGCAGCAGGTTTTGCCGGAGCGGGACTGCTGCTGCCGCAACTGCTCAAGCCGGTCTATATCGTCTGGATGAAGCTCGGCCTGTTGCTGGGCTGGATCAACACCCGTATTATCCTTGGCGTGGTGTTTTTTCTGTTGTTTGCGCCGTTTGCCCTGATCTTCCGGCTGTTTGGGCGTGATCCGATGCAACGCAAACTGGATGCCAGCACCGTAACCTACCGGCAAGAGAGTACCCACCTGCCGCGCGAACGCATGGAGAGACCTTTCTGATGCTGGACCTTCTCAAAGACCTTTGGGCATTCCTCAGGGTGCGCAAGAAATTCTGGATGGCACCGATCGTGATCGTGCTGGTATTGCTGGGTGCGCTGATCGTGCTTTCCCAGGGCTCCGCCGTCGCACCCTTCATCTATACCCTGTTCTAGCGCCTGGTTGCAGCAATCAGGCCCGGAGCCAGGCAGTTGCCCCGGTCATGCGGTTACATGGATAATGCTTCCATGCTGCTCATGATCGATAACTACGACTCCTTTACCTACAACCTGGTGCAGTACCTGGGTGAGCTGGGCGCGGATGTCGTGGTCCATCGCAATGATCAAATCAGCGTGGCTGATATCGAGCGGCTGGCGCCGGAAAAGATTGTCATTTCCCCCGGGCCCTGTACTCCCAACGAGGCGGGTGTCTCCATCGATACCATCAAGACCTTCGCCGGCCGGATTCCAATCCTTGGCGTGTGTCTTGGTCACCAGAGCATCGGGCAGGCATTTGGCGGCCATATTGTGCATGCGAAAACCATCATGCACGGCAAGACCTCGATGATCCATCATGCGGATGCCGGTGTGTTCCGGGGTTTGCCGCAGCCGTTCGAGGCGACCCGTTACCACTCGCTGGTCATAGAAAAGGACTCGTTGCCGGATTGCCTGGAAGTAACTGCTTGGACGCAGAATGAAGCAGGGGCTTTCGATGAAATCATGGGTGTGCGCCACCGTTCCATGCCGGTGGAGGGGGTACAGTTTCATCCGGAATCCATTCTGACCGGCTGCGGTCACGCACTCTTGAAAAACTTTCTGGTGCAGTAGCGCACCGTCAAACGGAGGTTCGATTATGGATTTGCCACAGGCGATTGCCTATGTTATCGATCATCACGACCTGTCCGAAACGGACATGACCGATGTGATGCGCCAGATCATGACGGGCCAGGCAACCCCGGCGCAGATCGGCGGTTTCCTCGTAGGTTTGCGCATGAAGGGCGAGACCGTCGATGAAATAACCGCCGCTGCAAAGGTGATGCGTGAACTTGCCACGCACGTCGACGTGGCCGGTCCGCACCTGGTGGATACCTGCGGGACCGGCGGTGATGGCGCCAGCACATTCAATATTTCCACCGCCAGCGCCATTGTTGCCGCGGCCGCCGGTGCGCGGGTTGCCAAGCACGGCAATCGTTCGGTATCCAGCAGTTCCGGCAGTGCCGATGTACTGGAGGCGGCCGGTGTCAGGCTGGATCTCGATGCGCAGCAGGTAGCGTCATGCATAGACCTGACCGGTGTCGGCTTCCTGTTCGCACCGCAGCATCACAGTGCCATGAAGCACGCCATCGGGCCGCGCAGGGAAATGCGTATTCGCACCCTGTTCAACCTGCTCGGACCGCTGACCAATCCTGCCAGCGCCCCCAACCAGGTGCTGGGTGTATTCAGCCCGCTCTGGGTGGAGCCGCTGGCCCGGGTGCTCAAGCGCCTGGGCAGTGAACATGTACTGGTTGTGCATGCGGAAGATGGCCTGGACGAGATCAGCATTGCCGGACCGACGCGGGTCGCGGAACTGAAAAATGACAGCATCTCGGTATATGCCGTGTCGCCCGCGGATTTCGGTATGCAACTGGCAGATTTGTCGACCATCGCAGTCAGCGATGCGGCTGCCAGCCTTGCCCTGATCAACGCGGTATTCGCAGGCCAGCCGGGGCCGGCCAGCGACATCGTCGCACTGAACGCGGGTGCCGCAATCTATGCGGCCGGTCTCGCCGCATCGCTGGCGGATGGTGTGGAGAATGCCAGGGCGGTCATCCGCAGCGGCAAGGCAAGCCAGACCTTTGCGGCGCTGGTGGAAGTATCCAACAGGGTCTGAACCAGTGAGTGGCACCCCGGATATTCTCAGGCGCATCCTGGCGCGCAAGGCTGAAGAGGTCGATGCGCGCAATCATGTCATCAGTATGGATGCATTGATGTGCAAGGTTGATCAGGCTGATCCGGTGAGGGGGTTTGTGAGCGCGCTGCAGGACAGGATGGCAGCCGGACAGGCGGCCGTGATCGCAGAAATAAAGAAAGCGTCACCCAGTCGCGGTGTACTGCGCGAGGATTTTGATCCGGCCCAGATTGCGCGCAGCTATGAGCAGGGTGGAGCGACGTGCCTGTCGGTATTGACCGATGTGGACTTTTTCAAGGGGGCGGATGTTTATCTGCAACAGGCACGCGCCGCCTGCAGCCTGCCCGTGCTGCGCAAGGACTTTGTAATCGACCCCTACCAGGTCTACGAGGCGCGGGCACTCGGTGCCGACTGCATCCTGCTGATTGTCGCCGCACTGGCTGACCCGATGTTGCAGGAGCTTTACCGGTTGGCGAACTATCTGGGTATGGATGCGCTGGTAGAGGTTCACGATGCCGACGAACTGGAGCGTGCATTGCAGCTGCCGGCTCCCATGGTCGGGATCAACAACCGCAACCTGCGTACCTTTGAAACCAGTCTCGAGGTGACGCTGGGTTTTCTGGATCGTATTCCGGAGGATCGATTTGTCGTTACCGAGAGCGGGATTCTTACCCGTGCAGATGTTGCGATGATGCGTGAGCGCGGTGTCAATGCCTTCCTGGTCGGAGAGGCTTTTATGAAGGCTGCAGAGCCGGGTGAGAAACTGGCCGAGTTGTTTGGCGCCTGAAGGCCGGCTAGCGGGTTCCGTGCACCACCACGGTTTTGCCCTTTACCGCGATATGCCCCTGCTCGCTCAGGGCCTTGAGTACGCGCCCGGCCATTTCCCGCGAGCAGCCTACGATGCGGCCGAGTTCCTGGCGCGTAACCTTGATCTGCATGCCATCCGGGTGTGTCATGGCATCCGGTTCCTTGCAAAGTTCCAGCAGGGTGTGGGCAATCCGGCCGGTTACATCCAGGAAGGCCAGATTACTGACCTTGCGACTGGTCTTGCGCAGCCGGGTAGCCATCTGGGCGGTCAGTTCCAGCAGGATATCCGGATCTTCGCGGGCGATGGACCGGAATTTTGAGTAACTGATTTCGGCTACTTCGCATTCACTGCGCGTGCGGATCCAGGCGCTACGGTTGGACTGCTCGCCAAACAAGCCCATCTCGCCGAAGAAACCGCCGGCATTGATATAGGCCAGCACGATCTCGTGTCCGTCTTCGTCCTCGATCAATACGCTGACCGACCCCTTCACAATGTAATAGAGCACGTCGGGCGCATCACCCGCGTAAATAATTACGCTCTTGTTCGGGTACTTGCGCCGGTGGCAATGTTCCAGGAAGCGATCCACGCAAGGATTTTTCAGGTGGCGAGTCTGTATCTCGTCTACCGGGCTTGGAAAGGATAGTGTCTGCATGGACCCTGTATCGGGCTGTATATCCGAAAGCTTTAGCCAAGGAACCGGCAATTTGCCGTTTGGCGGCCCGGGGCATCCGGACAAGGTGCTCCTTTGCACAGGCGGGACAAATCCGCCGGGGCGGATCCGGACGACCGTGGGTCGGACTGCAGGGCACAGTGCATGGCCTTGCTGTGCAATCCAGCCGGTTCCATATCAGGCAGTTACCGGTTGCCCGGTGTACTGCGGGTACCGGGCTCCCGGCAACGCTGGACAGGATGCCCGGGTGTCCGCGGCACCGGGGTGTGTAAGCGCAACGACGGGAACCCTTTGTATGTCGTACGCGGGTCCGGCCTGGGCAGGTGCTCGTAACCGGATCCCGGCAGGCCGGCCAGCGACAGAATCCGCCAGCGCCAACCCGGGTTCACCCGCTGAATCGGCTCGCCAGGCAGAGCGGGTGCTACTGGGGTTTGCCGGCCTCCGGTAACGCAGAGGAACTATGCTACCCTTCGCCTTTTCAGGCAGTGGGAAAAGTCCATGAAGGCACGGGTGAAATGGGTGGAGGCAGCCACTTTTGTCGGCGAGTCCGGGAGCGGTCATGCCGTGGTGATGGACGGCCCCGAGGACAGTGGCGGCCGCAATCTCGGTATCCATCCCATGGAGATGCTGTTGATCGGCATGGGCGGTTGCACGGCATTCGACGTCGTACATATTCTGAAGAAGTCGCGCCAGCCGGTGACCGACTGCGTGGTGGAGATCGAGGCGGAACGTGCCGAGACCGAGCCAAAAATATTTACCCGCATTCATGTGCATTTCCGGGTAAGCGGAAACGGACTGGCGGAGAAACAGGTGGCGCGGGCAGTAGAGCTGTCCGCTGAAAAGTACTGCTCCGCTTCTATCATGCTCGGGAAAGTGGCTGCAATCAGCCATGACTTCGAGGTAATCGACAGCGCGGTGGCGGGCTGATGCAGCGTCCGGGCGCCACGCTGGGCATGCGCCATGTGGCGCTGAATGTGGCCGATATTGCCGCCTGTGAACGGTTTTATGTGGACTTGCTGGGCATGTCGGTCGAATGGAGGCCGGACCCGGATAACGTGTACCTGACCTCGGGGAACGATAATCTTGCCCTGCATTGCGTACCGGATGCGGGCGTGCCACTGGCCGGAAGCCAGCGCCTGGATCATATCGGTTTTTTTCTGAGCAGTCCTGACCAGGTTGATGACTGGTACGAGTTCCTAAATGCCGGCAATGTTGAGATAATGGCGCCGCCCAGAACCCACCGGGACGGTGCGCGCAGCTTTTATTGCCGCGATCCCGCAGGCACCGTGGTCCAGGTGATTTTCCACCCACCGCTAATTTCCGCTGCAAGAGACTGATTGCGATGCGTAAGCTAAAATTGCAGGGCTTCAATAACCTGACCAAGACGCTCAGTTTCAATATTTACGATATTTGCTATGCGCGCACCCGCAAGCAGCGTAATGAGTATATCGAGTACATCGATGAGGCCTACAACGCAGATCGTCTGACCGACATCCTGTCGGACGTGTCCGATATCATCGGCGCCAACATCCTCAATATCGCGCGTCAGGATTATGATCCGCAGGGCGCCAGCGTGACCATGCTGATCTCGGAGGAACCAATAACTTCCGAGCATATTTCCAATACCGAGGCGCCGGGCCCGCTGCCGGATTACGTGGTTGCGCACCTCGACAAGAGTCATATCACGGTGCATACCTACCCGGAGAGTCATCCGGGCAGCGGTATCAGTACCTTTCGCGCCGATATCGATGTTTCGACCTGCGGCCGCATCTCGCCGCTGAAGGCCCTGAACTACCTGATTCACAGCTTCGAGTCGGATATTGTCATCGTCGACTACCGGGTGCGTGGCTTTACCCGTGATGTGCGCGGGCGCAAGCTGTTTATCGATCACAAGATCGACTCGATCCAGAACTATCTGTCCCGGGATACGCGCGAGCGTTACCAGATGATCGATGTGAATGTGTACCAGGAAAACCTGTTCCACACCAAGATGCTGCTGAAGGACTTCGACCTGGAAGATTACCTGTTCGGCGACGCCAAGGAAGACCTCACCAAGACCGAAAAGCGCCAGATCCGTGCGCAGGTGAACAAGGAGATGCTGGAGATTTACTACGGCAGGAACATGCGCGGTCGCTAACCGGTTCGAGGACACGCTGTATTTCCGCCGCCGCGGCTATTGATGCAGGAGTGCTGGTCCAGCGCGATCAATCGACCCGGCCGCGCAGCAGGTCGCGTCGATGACTGCTCCCGCGCGGGTGTGTATGGGGTATGACAGCGGTGCCTGCTGCGCAGGCAGGGTTTCCCTAGATCCGGTACGCAGTGCTCGTCATCACCCTGGATGACAGCGCCATCAGCTTCCTGACGGTTTCCGGCAGTTGTCTCCCGCCGGCGCGCAAGGCACTGTCGCGATGTTCCGCCTCGTCCGCTTTCATCTGCTGCAGAATGGCTTTCGAACGTTGATCACCGGAGGGCAGCCGCTGCAGGTGCCCATCGAGGTGTTTTACTACCTGCTGTTCCGTTTCGGCCAGAAAGCCGAGGCTCCACTGGTCACCGATCAAACCGGAAGCCGCCCCGATGGCGAGAGAACCCGCGTACCACAGGGGGTTTAGCAGGCTGGTGCTGCCGCCCAGTTCCTGGACGCGTTGCTGGCACCAGGCCAGGTGATCATTTTCTTCCAGTGCGGCCTGTTCCATCTGGGTACGGGTTTCCGTGCGGCGTGCGGTCAGCGCCTGACCCTGGTAGAGCGCCTGTGCGCATACCTCGCCAGCGTGATTGACGCGCATCAGGCACAGGCTTGCAGATTTCTCGGTACTCGACAGTTCTGCATCGGCCGTAGCAGTGGCGGGATTCGGGCGGCCGGTACCGACCGGCGTGCCGAACACGGTACGTAATGCCTGGTCCGCATTCAGGATGATGCGATCAAACAGCGAATAGCGTTGTGTAGTCATGCATGAAAGATAGCACGATCTCTGCCCGTTTGCCGCTGTGTGCTTTCCCGCTGGAGTGCTTCGGGGTATCGTTGGTCCATGTCCTATTATCGCCACCATGTATTCTTCTGCACCAACCTGCGCACCGACGGCACGGCCTGCTGTCAGCGCTTTGATGCGCAGGCCATGCGTGACTATGTCAAGCAGCGCAGCAAGGAACTGGGGCTGGCCGGGCCGGGCGGGGTGCGCATCAACACGGCCGGCTGCCTTGATCGCTGCGCCGAAGGACCGGTGCTGGTGGTTTACCCGGAAGCGGTCTGGTACACGTACCTGGACCGGGAAGACCTGGATGAAATCATTGACGAGCACCTGTGTAACGGAAGGGTGGTCGAGCGTCTGTTGCTGGCCGGGGCCGCGCCGGAATCCGGGTGATCCGGGGCAGGGGCCAAATCATTCCAGGGTAGTCCGGTCAGGGCATCCTGCCGTACCGTGCATCACCCGCCGGCATACAGACCGATGGTCTCGGGAAAACCGTCAGGTTATCCGGTCGGAAGCACGGAATCAGCCCCTGCGATTCCGGCGGAGTCCCCCTTATTGCTGCCGGAATCTAATCAAGGAGCCTCTGATTAATTCGTCATGCTGGTGCAGGCCAGCATCCAGGTTATTGAAAACTCTGGATCCCGGCCTGCGCCGGGATGACGGGAATGAATTAATCAGAGGTTCCTATAGCTAATCATTACAACAAGTTGCGGAAGTTCTGCGGCCTCCGGCCGTAATTCGAGCGCAAGCATATTGACAAGACCAATAGTATATTAGAAAATACTTACACGCTGATCGGCCTGCCCCCCAATTTGGCCGGTCAGCGCTCCTCCACCTCCCCCCAAGGAGGTTTTTAGGCGCAGCTCCCAAGCCGCGCCTTTTTTTTTGCCTGCAGGATTGGCGGCAGGCAACTCCCGGTCGATCTTGTATGTTGGTGGCGATTTTTGTAACATCCCCGCTCTTTATTTCTGCGTGACCCAGAGTAGGACTCATGAACACATTTTCAGCAAAGCCGCACGAAGTGAATCGCGACTGGTATGTTATTGACGCGCAGGGGAAACCATTAGGCCGACTGGCCAGTGAAGTGGCACGCCGCCTGCGTGGCAAGCACAAGCCGATCTTTACGCCGCATGTGGATACCGGCGATTACATCATCGTGGTCAATGCCGACAAGGTCGCAGTGACCGGCCGCAAGGCGACCGACAAGATGTACTACCACCACACCGGTTACATCGGCAATCTCAAGTCCGCCAGTTTCAACAAGATGCAGGAACGCGCACCGGGACGCGTGGTCGAACTTGCGGTCAAGGGCATGTTGCCGAAAAATGCGCTGGGCCGTGCCATGTACCGCAAGCTCAAGGTTTTCAGCGGTCCCGAGCATACCCATGCGGCACAGCAGCCAAAGCCACTCGACTTCTAATAGTGATCAATGGCGGTGTCAACCGCCGGCAACAGGACAAGCAGAATGAGCGACACCTATTACAGTACCGGACGACGCAAGACTTCAACGGCTCGTGTATTCATGCGCAAGGGCAGCGGATCGATTACGGTGAACAACCGTCCACTGGATGTGTACTTCGGCCGCGAGACCTCACGCATGGTTGTACGTCAGCCACTGGAGACCACCAAGATGACGGACAGCTTTGATATCAAGGTGACGGTCAGCGGTGGTGGCATGACCGGACAGGCCGGTGCCATTCGTCACGGTATTACCCGTGCGCTGATGGTGTATGACGGCGAACTGCGTCCGACCCTGCGTCGCGCCGGTTTTGTTACCCGTGACGCCCGCCAGGTAGAGCGCAAGAAGGTTGGCCTGCACAAGGCACGCCGCGCGCCGCAATACTCCAAGCGTTAATGCATCAGCGCTAATTGGCGGATCGTCTAACGGCAGGACAGTGGACTCTGACTCCACTAATCTAGGTTCGAATCCTAGTCCGCCAGCCATAACAAAAAAGGGTCCTTTGGGACCCTTTTTTGTTATGGCTGGTTGTTGGCAGGATGAGAACCCGAGGGGCGGAACGCCCCGAGTAGAAATAATAGCCGAGCGCAGCGAGGTTGAACGTCGCCGCTTGCGGCGACGGCCCGCAGGGCGAGGGCGCAGCCCGAGTAATCCTGGTCCGCCAGCCAAGTCAGAAAAAGGGCCTCGTCAGAGGCCCTTTTTTTGGCTTTAGAGTCCCCGACAGGGGACCCGTAAACCTCTCGCCTTTAGGTGGCGGATGACCGGTAATGATTTGTGTAGTGCCGTGGATATCCTGTACCAGGATAAAAAATGATTCCCTTCTCCCTCAGGGAGAAGGGACGTACTGCTCTGGGTGTGGCGATTGATTTTCACCCTGAAGCCGCCTGCTGCTGCCGGGGTCGGACCCCTGTTCCGTCCACATCCATCGAGACATCCCCGCGCATTTTCACGGACAGGGCTCTGACCCCTCTGCTCCGCAGGGCGGGTCGGGTGGACAACTCAATATACGACACCTGTATATAAGGCGCGGCATCGCTGCAACATGAGAGCTAAGCACCGTAAACCGCCATAGTCAGGATGTGTTACATTAAAACAACATCGAGAAATAGAAGAAAAGTATAATAAATACAGTTAAATACAAGGATTCTCCGCACTTTTCCCGGCAATATCCACCCTGTCTGCGCCGGCCTCTGATGATAAATGTGCCTTATGACTGGCAAGCCAGCCACTGCTGGCACAGAACAAAACTTCAACACAAAGAGCAAGAAACAGTTAATACCACCTGGACGTTGCGTGAATGCAACACAAAAACAACACTTGTGGTTTATT
>CAJQOV010000062.1 GCA_905480065.1 uncultured Gammaproteobacteria bacterium
GCAACAATTTTCTCCGCGAGGTGGAGGACAATGTTGAGGAAGGCGAATGGGTGAAGATGTGCATGCAGTGCGGAGTTTGCTCGGGCTCTTGCCCGCTGGGTCCGTTCTGGGATCACCCGCCGCAGGAACTGTTCATGATGATCCGCGCCGGCAAGCGTGACGAGGTGCTGCAGTCCACTTCCATGTGGATGTGCACCAGTTGTTACAACTGCATCGTGCGCTGCCCGCGTGAACTCCCGATCACCCACATCATGCACGGCCTCGCGCACTACGCGAAGCGCCTCGGCATTGCCCCGAAGAACCAGCCGACCCACAAGTTCTCGCAACTGTTCTGGAACAACCTGAGCAAGACCGGCCGCGTCAACGAACTCAAGCTGGGGCTGGCACTGTACTTCATGAACGGCATCGGCGAGGGCATCAAGACCTCGCTGAAGATGAAAAACATCGGCCTTGGCATGCTGCTGACCAAGCGCCTCAGCCCGATGGAGCTGATCGGCGGTCACAAGTGCAAGGATGCCAAGGGCCTGCAGGCCATTCTCAAAAAAGCGGAAGAACTCGAAGCCGCCCGTATCCCGGTCGCCGGCAAGTGAGGAACTGAATCATGTCCAAGAAATCCTATTCTTTCTATCCCGGCTGCTCCTCGCAGAAGGCGGCGTCGGCGTCCAACTACATGGTGTCGGTGGATTCCATGTGCAAAACGCTGGATATCGAACTGAATGAAATCCCGGTCTGGAACTGCTGTTCGGCCTCCATCGGTTACGCCGGCGGTGGCGAGCTGCCGCGCCTGGCACTGAGCGCACGCAACATGGCGATCTCCGAACAGGCCAACCCGGGTCAGGACATCGTGGCAACCTGCGCCGCCTGCTGGCTGGCCACCAAGGAAACCCAGGAACGCCTGCATAGCGATAACAAGCTGATGGACGAAACCAACCAGGCGCTGGCTGCCGCCGGTCTGAACGTGAAGGCCGACCAGAAGGTGCGTCACATGGTGGAAGTGCTGATCGAGGACTTCGGCTATGACGAACTCGGCAAGCACGTGAAGAAGCCACTGGATGGCATCAAGATCGCCGGCTATGTCGGTTGCCAGACCAACCGTCCGTTCGGCATCGACGGCGAGTCCTACGAAAATCCGAAGTACCTCGACAAGCTGGTCGAGACCATGGGTGCCGAACCGATCGAGAACTACGACAAGAAGGTGTCCTGCTGTGGTGGCGCGCTGGCCTTCAGTGAACCGGAAAAGAGCCAGGCACTGATCAAGGACATCATCGAATCCGCTTATGACGGCGGTGCCGACATGATCGTCACGCCCTGCCCGGTGTGCCAGATGAATGTCGAGGTATACCAGAACCACATCAACCAAAAGTACAAGACCAAGTTCAACATGCCGGTGGTGTACTACTCCACGCTGATGAGCGTCGCCTATGGCGCCAACGGCAAGGAAGCCGGTCTCGATGGCCAGATGATCAAGGCCAAGCAGCTGGAAGCGATTGCGTCCAAGTAAACCGCCGGCACATGACGGCATCGAAAAGCCCCTCATCGAGGGGCTTTTTTTCAAGGCTGTTGTGCCAGGGCATCCAGGTCAACATCGATGCCGGCAGCATGCCGGACAGGCAGGGCGAGCAGCAATCACTGATGCTTGCGCTGAATATCTTCCGTCCGCATGCGGAAGGCAAACGGGAACTGCACAAGCTTCGGGAGGAACAGCCTGATGCGCTACCGGATCGGCACTGACCCCGGCGCGGACGGTTACCCGCTGGACCAGGGGATCTTCATCAGCATGGCCGTGCTCAGCCTGGCCATCGGGATCGGCTTCGTCTATGCCGGACTGAAAAGCCGGCATTACTGGCTCACCATCTGGGGGTCCGGGCTGTCCCTTTCCAGCGTCGCCTACCTGCTCTATCTGGCCCTGCGCCCCTGAGCAAACGGTTCCGGAACCTGCCGGGACGGGGCCAGTCTGGTATCATGCAGCGTTTGCAGGCCGCAGACCGGAGCGGCCCCGGAATCCCCCATGACCGACCATCGCATAGAAGACATCAACATCAGCAACGTCAAGCGCCTGATCACGCCGGACGAACTGAAACGCCGTCTGCCGATTACCGCACCGGTGGTCGATTCCGTGATTCGCAACCGCGCCATCGTGCGCGCCATCCTCGAGCACAAGGACCCGCGACTGCTGGTCGTGGTTGGTCCCTGTTCGATCCATGACCCGGTTGCCGCCATCGACTACGGCACGCGCCTCAAACAACTCGCTGACCGGGTCAGTGACCGGCTGTTCCTGGTGATGCGCGTGTACTTCGAGAAACCGCGCAGCACCATTGGCTGGAAGGGCCTGATCAACGACCCGCATATGAACGGCTCGTTCGATATCGAGGAAGGCTTGCAGATCGCGCGGCGCCTGCTGCTGGAGCTGGCGGAGCTCGGGCTGCCACTGGCCACCGAGGCGCTGGACCCGATCTCGCCGCAATATATCCAGGACCTGATTTCCTGGTCGGCCATCGGCGCACGCACCACGGAATCACAAACCCATCGGGTGATGTC
>CAJQOV010000063.1 GCA_905480065.1 uncultured Gammaproteobacteria bacterium
CACCCACATTTTCGGTGGCGGTTACGCAGCCGGCTATTACAGTTACAAGTGGGCCGAAGTGCTGTCGGCCGATGCCTTCGAGGCGTTCGAGGAAACAGGGATTTTCAACCGTGCTACCGGGGAGAAATTCCTGCACGCGGTACTGGAGCAGGGCGGCTCACGGGAGCCGATGGAACTGTTCGTGGAATTCCGCGGACGCGAGCCGCGCATCGACGCCCTGCTCAGACATTCCGGTCTGGCGGCGTAGGAAAGTCTCGCGCAAAGACGCAAAGGCGCAAAAAAGCAGAAAAGCACAGCTATGCTTATGACCATGTTATGGAGACATGGTCATGGATGAAAACACCATTGCCAGGGTAACGGTAGATGCTGTAGATGCTGCATATACTGTACATAAGGAGCTTGGACCAGGCCTGCTCGAATCTGTCTATGAGGCGGCCCTGTGCCACGAACTATCGAACAGAGGGATTGAACATAACAGACAGGTCAAAATACAGGCAGCATATAAAAGGTTAGTCCTGGCGGACGCTTTTCGTGCAGATATCCTGGTCGAGAAAAAAGTCATACTAGAACTCAAATCTGTTGAAGCAATCTCACCTGTTCACAAGAAACAATTAATTACATATTTGAAACTTTCCGGATGCAAACTTGGACTGCTGATTAATTTCGGATCAGTCCTGATCAAGAACGGCATTATCCGGGTAGTAAATGGGCTTTTTTAATCGTATATATTCCTGGCGCCTTTGCGTCTTTGCGCGAGATGGTCATTCATGAAAATCGCCACCTGGAACGTCAACTCTCTGAAGGTGCGGCTGCCGCACGTGCTCGACTGGCTGGCCGCCGTGACTCCGGATGTCCTGTGCCTGCAGGAAACCAAGTTGCCCGATGAAAAATTCCCGGCCGATGAAATCCGTGCCGCCGGTTATCACGTGGTGTACTCGGGCCAAAAGACCTACAACGGTGTCGCCATCATCAGCCGGCAGCAAGCCGCCAACGTCGTCACCGACATACCCGGCCTGGACGATCCGCAACGCCGCATCCTCGCTGCGACAATTAACGGTGTGCGTATTCTTAACCTGTACGTCGTCAACGGTCAGGAAGTCGGCAGCGAGAAATTTGCCCACAAGCTGTACTGGCTCGACCGGGTCGCGCAATACATCGCCGAGCAGCTGAAAAGTCACCAGCACTTCGTTGCGCTTGGTGACTTCAACATCGCGCCCGAAGACCGGGACGTGCACGACCCGGCGGCATGGCACGAGCGCATCCTGTGCAGCACGCCGGAGCGCATGGCGCTGCAAAAAATACTCGGACTCGGGCTCAGCGACGTGTTCCGCCAGTTCGAACAGGAACAGCAGAGCTTCAGCTGGTGGGACTACCGGGCAGCTGCGTTTCGCCGCAACCTGGGCCTGCGCATCGACCTGATCCTCGCCAGTCAGTCACTGGCGAAGCAATGCACGGCCTGCCGTATCGACAAGGAACCACGCAGCCTGGAACGGCCGTCCGATCACGCCCCGGTGGTGGCGGAATTCAGCCGCTAAAGCAGGACTTCAGACCGGCGCCGAGTTCCGGGTACTGCAGCCGGACACCCAGCTCCCGCAACATCCGGTCATTCTTCATGCGGCGCGAATCATTCAGGAACGACAGCATGCCTGCACTCAGCACCGCATCGGCCTCGTCACGAGACACCACCGGCGGCCGTGGCAGGCCGGCAGCGTCGGCCACGCGAAAGAAATAATCGGTCATGTTGCCGGGATGCCCGTCACTGGCATTGTAGACGGTGTCGTGATGCGTTGACTGCATCGCAGCGATACAGATGCTGGCCAGGTCGTCGCCGTGAATGCGATTGGTATACGGCGCGTCTGACTCGCGCAGTACCGGCAGTCCCTGTTGCAGCCGCGCCAGCGGCAACTTGCCGGGGCCATAGATGCCCGGTACCCGCAGGATGACCCACTGGCTGCCGTGCGCTGCGGCCCACGCGACCAGCTGCCGCTCCGCATCCAGTCGCCGCCGACCACGCCCGGTGGTCGGCGCCACGGCCTGTGTCTCATCGATCCAGGCGCCGTTGCAGTCACCGTACACCGCGCTGGTACTGATGTAGACGATCCTGCGCGGCGGCACAGCCAGCGCCGCCAGCACACGCTGCATGCGTGTATCGTGGTCCCCCGCAGCGGGCGGCGGCGCGAAATAATAGATCTCCCGCGCAGCAAGCAGGGGAATTTCGCCATCCAGGTCGGCCTGCAAGGTATCGATCCCGGCGGCGCGCAGTTCCGCAACGCTCGCCGCACTGCGTACCAGCCCGGTCACTGCATGCTGTCCGGCTGCCAGTCGCGCGCCCACACGCCGGCCGATATAGCCACAACCCACGATAAGCACAGGGATTTCCGGTTTATCTTCCATGCCAAATCAGCGACAATGCCCGACCGTTTCAGGTTCCTGCAGCACGATGCCGTATACCGTCACCATTCAATCCAGCGGTCACCGCTTTACCGTTGAAGAGTCGGAGAGCGTACTGGATGCCGCGCTGCGCCAGGGCATCATTCTGCCATACGGTTGCCGCAATGGCGCGTGCGGTTCCTGCATGGGCACGCTGGCCAGCGGGCGGGTCGAGTACCCGAACGGGACCCCGCTGGCGCTGGGTGAACGCGACCAGGCCAGTCACAAGGCGCTGTTCTGCCAGGCGCGGCCGACCAGCGATCTCGACATTATCGTGCGCGAGGTCGATGCCGCGCGCGACATCGAGGTCAGGACCTTTCCATGCCGGGTGGAAAAACTCGAACACCTCGCACACGATGTGATACGCATTTACCTGAAACTGCCGGCCAGCGACCGCATGCAGTTCCTCGCCGGGCAGTACATCGATGTGCTGATCGAGGGACACGAACCACGTGCGTTCTCGATCGCCAATGCGCCGCACGACGATGCGCTGGTGGAGCTGCACATCCGTTACGTCGAAGGCGGCCTGTTCACCGACCAGGTATTTCACAGCATGAAGGAAAAGGCCATGTGGCGCATCCGCGGTCCGCTCGGCACCTTCTTCCTGCGCGAGGAGTCGGCACGACCCGCGGTACTGATCGGCGGCGGCACCGGCTTCGCGCCCATCAAGGGCATCCTGGAGCATGCCTTCAAGGCCGGGCTCGGCAAGCCACTGCACCTGTTCTGGGGGGTACGTGCACGACGCGACCTGTATCTCGATGCATTGCCACAGCAGTGGCTGCAGCAACACACGAATTTCCGCTATACGCCGGTGTTGTCGGACGCGCGGGACGGTGACCACTGGGATGGCGCAACCGGCTACGTTACCGATGCCGTGGTGAAACAATATCCTGACCTGTCCGGCCATGATGTCTACATGAGTGGCCCGCCGGTGATGGTACAGACCGGCCACGACCTGTTCATGCGACACGGACTGAATGAAGCACGCTTCTTCTCGGACGCCTTCGAATATGCCGCCGTGGCGGAAAGTATCAAGGGCCTGAAGCGGGACTAGCGTCCAGGCACTGGCAGGGCAACACCCGACCCTGCTGCGGTCATCCGACTGCAACCGTAGTGCAACCCGGCCGAACGGAATAACCCTGTAGCGCCTTATCCAGATCGCTGGCGAAGCGTTGCTGCGCCGGTTGCGCCTGTTCGAACACGGTATGCGCCTTGTAGAACTCCAGCACCCGTATGTCCTGGATATCCGGTCGCACATAGATGTCCGGCCGGCGCTGCTTGAGCTTCTCCGCCAGCAGGTTGTTGCTCATGTTGTGAAAACTCTGCAGCAGCACGCCCAGCGATGAAAGCTTCTCTCCGTCCGCGAGCTCGCGGTTGCCGCTGACATCGATGGCGATGACAATATCACTGCCTGGCGCCACCAGGTCGAAGGGCAGGGGATTGACCACGCCACCATCGACCAGGGAACGGCCATTGACCCGCACCGGCGGAAATACACCCGGCACTGCCATGCTGGCCTGGATGGCGGGCAGCAACTCACCGGAATCGATCACCACCTGCTCACCGCTCATCAGGTCCGCCGTTACCACCTTGAGCGGTATCTTCAGGTCGCTGAAATGCCGTGCAGGCATCACCTCGCCGAGGTACTGGATAAAATCAGCGCTGCTCAGCAGCCCTCCACCCGCCAGTGCCGGGTCGATAAAATCCAGCCAGCGCAGCGATTTCGGCATGGCGAACAGGCGCTCTTCCGAGCTTTTCGGATCGACGAAAAACAGTTCAAGCTGGGCACGGATTTCACGACCGGACAGACCGGAGGCGTACAGTGCCCCGATGATGGCGCCGATGCTGCAGCCCGCCATCACGCGTGGCACGATACCCCGGTCATCGAGTGTCTCCAGCATCAGGATATGCGCCAGCCCCTTGGCGCCACCGCCCCCCAGCGCCAGCCCGATCGCCGGTGCCCTGCGCCCGCCACAACCGCTCAGACCCAACAGCAGCGCACTAGTAGTGAACGCCAGGAAGTCACGGCGCGTCAGCAACAGTCGGGATGGCGTAGCACGGTCAGGCATGAAACTCATTACCGGCAACCAGCTGTTGTACCCCGGCGGCCATTGCCTCGTCACTGGCATGCCCGGCAATCACCGCGCCCTGGCGGAAGCCCAGCCGCGCGGCCAGCGCGGCCTGGCGACGGCTGGCGACTACCAGCGCAATATTGCGCAGTAACGGCTGGCCCTCGTTGCCGGCCATGTCGAACAGGTTTTGCAGCGATTCATTACTGGTAACGGTGATCACGTCCAGCCGCTGTTCAAGCAGCAAGGGCCGCAGTTTTGCGGCGCTGTCCGGCGGACAGATGCGCCGGTACACCTCGACATAGTCGACCCGTGCGCCACGCGCAGCAAGTTCTGTATGCAAGGTATCGCGTCCGCCGTTACCGCGCAGGATTACCACGCGCCGGCCGGTCATATCCTGCAATGCGGGCAGCGCCAGCAGCCCCTCGCTGCTGTATTCATGCTCCGGCACATGCGCCACCGGCAGACCCAGTGCCTGTACCGCGGCAGTGGTACTGAGACCGACCGTGGCGATGGCGGTCTGTGCCGGCCAGCTGCGCTGCCGGAGCAGGCGTGCCAGTCCGAACTGCACGGCATTCACACTGACGAATACGGCAAGCTGGTATTGCTCCAGTACCGGAACCAGTGCAGCCAGTGCAGTGTCGTCAAGCGGATCGGCAATGGCAATGGCCGGCACGTGAAGCGCAGCGAACCCGGCCGCCGCCAGCCGCTCGCACAGGCCCTGTGCCTGCCCGGCCGGCCGCGTGACCAGTACCCGCGGCGGTTCAGCCACCCAGCAGCTCCCTGAGTATGGCGTCGGCACCTTGCGCCAGCAGGTCTTCCGCAAGCTCGCGGCCGAGCAGCGCGGCATCACCCGGCGGGCCACTGATGGCAGCACGGATCAGATCACTGCCATCCGGCCTGCCCACCAGGCCCCGCATTTCCAGCACGCCATCGGCCAGTTCCGAGTAACCGGCCACCGGTGCCTGGCAGCCACCCGCCAGCCGGGCGTTCATGGCGCGCTCCATGCTGGTGCGCAGCGCCGTCCCGGCATCGTTCAGCACCGCAATCCGACGCGCCACCCGGCTGTCGCCGCTCCGGCATTCAATACCGATGACGCCCTGGGCAATCGCCGGCAGCATGGTTTCCGGTGACAGTGCCGCGGTGATGCGTTCCGCCATGCCGAGCCGCCGCAGGCCGGCACAGGCCAGCACGATCGCATCGAATTCACCGGCATCGAGCTTGCCGAGCCGGGTGCCGACATTACCGCGCAGATCAAGGATCGTGAGGTCCGGACGCATGGCGTGCAGCTGACACTGGCGCCGCAGGCTGGAGGTGCCGACGCGCGCGCCACGCGGCAGCGACTCGATACTGCCATAGACATTCGACACGAACGCATCGCGCGGATCCTCGCGCATAAGAATCGCACCAATCTCCAGTCCGTCCGGCAACTCGGCCGGTACGTCTTTCATGGAGTGCACCGCGATATCGGCACGGTCTTCCAGCATGCCCTGTTCCAGCTCCTTGACGAACAGGCCCTTGCCACCGATCTTCGCCAGCGGGCTGTCCAGCACGCGGTCCCCCTGGGTACTCATGGTGACCAGTTCAATGGCAAGATCGGGGTGGGCGGCCTGTAAACGTGAGCGCACATGCTCGGCCTGCCATAACGCCAGCGGGCTTTTACGGGTTGCGATTCGCAGCAATTCGGTTGACATAGGCGGCTGTCCGGACTCTTAATGAAAACATGTTATTGCGATTATACAAGGCTGTACTGACAGGATGCGCATTTCTGTGCCTGACGGCCAGCGCATATGGCGCGGACGACGTACCGCTCGGGGAGGACCTGCGGCGCGATGGCCAGCAGGCAATCGAGCGGCAGCTGCCGATGCTGCTGGAATTCAGTGCGGCCACCTGTTTGTATTGCAGGCAGCTGGAACGGGAGTTCCTGATCCCCATGCTGATCAGCGGTGAATATACCGACAAGATCATCATCCGGCGCCTGCTGGTGGATAGCGGTACACAGGTCACCGACTTCGACGGCGCGCGCAAACCGGCCAGTGACGTGGCCAGCCGTTACCGGGCATGGATCACGCCCACCCTGGTGTTTATTGACGGGCAAGGCAGAGAAATCACCGAACGCATGGTCGGGATCAATACCCCGGAACTGTTCGGTGGCTACCTGGATGCCTGTATCGATACGGCGTTACTGCAGATCCGCGACCCGGACAGCACCACAACATTCGCCGGCTGCAGCGCGGCCAGCGCACAGTAGCGGGCCAGCCGCCCGCTGCATGACGGGGCCTGCTAGAGCTGCCTGAGCAGTGTGCGCAGCGCAGCGATATGACGCCGACTGACCTCCAGCGCCTCGTCCACGCCCTGCAACTGCACCCGCACCTGGCCTTCCGCGTCCCTGTCGAGCCCGGCCAGGTAGCGCCTGGCCACCAGCGCATTGCGATGAATGCGCACGAACCGGTCGCCAAATTCCTCTGCCAGTGATTTCAGCGAATCCTCGATCAGCACCTTGTCATCCGCACTGCAGACGGTGACGTATTTCTGGTCGGCGAGAAAATAACGGATATCCGCAACCGGGATCAGCTGCAGTCTGCCGCGCACGTTGGCGCAGATCCGCTTGCGCGCGACCGGCGCCGGACTGGCTGTGTGCAGTACAGCAGCCTGGACCTTGGTCAACCGCCGCGCATGCGCCAGCGCCTCGGCCAGCCGTTCCCGGCGCACCGGCTTGAGCAGGTAGTCTACCGCGTGTGCCTCGAACGCCTGCAGGGCATGGTCGTTGTAGGCAGTGGTGAATATGATCGCCGGTGGTTGTTCCATCAGCTGCAGGTGGCGCGCCACCTCCAGTCCGTCCATGCCCGGCATGCGAATATCCAGCAACAGCACTTCAGGTTGCTGGCTGTTGACGGCAACCAGCGCCTGTTCGCCATTCGCCGCCTCGGCGCACACCGTGCAATCCTCGAGCTCATCGAGCAGTTGACGCAGCCGTGTGCGCGCCAGTGCCTCGTCATCCACGATCAGGATTTTCATGAATCCGCTACTGCCGGTATGTGCAACACCACGGTATGCATTCCGTCCAGCCGGCGATTCTGCAATAGCGCCTTTTTGCCAAACGCGATTTGCAGGCGCTGGCGTATGTTTTCCTGCGCAATACGATTGCCCTCGTGATGTTCAGCGTGGGTATCGGCCGGCACCGGGTTGCTGATGGTTATCGTCAGGCCATGACCGTCTTGCTCGGCACTGATCATGATACAACCGCCATCCGGCAGCGATTCGATGCCGTGGTAAATGGCGTTTTCCAGCAGTGGCTGCAGTATCAACGGCGGTACTGCACGCTCCAGATCCACGCCATCCATGTGCCAGTCAACCGACAATCGTGCGCCGAGACGCAGCGCCTCGATATTCAGATAACGCCGCGCCAGCGTGATCTCGTCCCCAAGCGAGCACTGCCGGTCAGACTTGTTCAACGAGGCGCGAAACAGGTCGGACAGATCCTCGATAGCGGCCTCCGCAGTGGCCGGGCTGGAGCGGGTCAGCGCGGCGATGGTATTCATGCTGTTGAACAGAAAGTGTGGCCGGATGCGTGCCTGCAGCGCCTGGATGCGCGCGGTCGATTCCACCTCCAGTTTCTGCCGCCACTGGAACTGCACATACAGGTAGCGCAACACGATTGCCGCAACCACGGCACTGATGGACAGGCTGCGTAACTGGAAGACCGCATGATCGGCATCGCTTACCTGGGGGAACAGCGCGGTATTCTGCATCAGCCAGAACGCGAGCTCGGTAACCAGCGCCGCCACCACCAGCACCAGCAGGTAACTGACTATTGCGGCCGCGGCATTGCCCAGCCGGGCCAGCAGTGGCCGGCCCAGACACAGCACCGCCGCGCTGCCCAGCGCTATCCATTGCATGAACAGCGAGATCAGGCCAAGGTTGCGCCAGGGTTCCCGTATCACGCCGGGGCTGACCACCGTCAGCATGAAGGCAAGCAGCTCTGCGATTACGATAACCGCGAACACCATACGCACATCACAGAAGCTGGGCAGAAAAAACTGCTCCAGTGTCTCGATACCTGGCCGGTGGCCGGCTGCATGCCTCTTCATAGGCTGAGTTTCACTGCTGTAATCGGTGCTTGCAAGTATCACCGCCATACCTATAGTAGTCTGTTAGCGTTTTCACAAACGGCAACACCGGCGACATTTCGATTATACTGCGCTACACCTGACCGGCATGACCTTACCATGACTGACAAGCAAACCGAGTCTAAACCCTGGGGCGGCCGCTTCACCGAGTCGACCGACGCGTTTGTCGAGGAGTTTACCGCCTCGATCCGTTTCGACCAGCGCCTCTACCGCCACGATATCGCAGGCTCGATTGCGCATGCGCGCATGCTGGCCCACGTCGGCATCCTGAAGCCGGGCGAGGCCGATGCCATCGTGGCCGGACTGGAAGACATTCTTGCTGATATCGAACGCGGCGCATTCAGCTGGTCGATCGGGCTTGAAGACATTCACATGAATATCGAGGCGCGGCTGATCGAGCGCATCGGCGAAACCGGCAAAAAACTCCATACCGGTCGCTCGCGCAACGACCAGGTCGCAACCGACCTGCGCCTCTATCTGCGTGATGAAATCGACCACCTTTGCAGCGAACTGGTGCGCTTGCAGAGCGCACTGATCGATGTTGCCGAGCGTGAGGCCAGCAGCATCATGCCCGGATTCACGCACCTGCAGGTCGCCATGCCGGTCAGCTTCGGCCACCACATGCTGGCATGGGAAGCCATGCTGGCCCGCGACCATGCGCGTCTGATCGATTGCAGAAAACGGGTCAACATCATGCCACTCGGTGCAGCTGCACTGGCGGGTACCAGCTTCCCGATCGACCGCGACTACTGCGCAAAACTGCTGGGCTTCGACATGCCCGCCGGCAACTCGCTGGATGCGGTCAGCGACCGTGACTTTGCCATTGAATTCAGTGCCGCGGCAGCCATTATCATGATGCACCTGTCGCGCTTTTCCGAGGAACTGATCCTGTGGTCTTCGGCGCAATTCAGCTTTATCGAACTGCCGGACCGTTTCTGCACCGGTTCCAGCATCATGCCGCAGAAGAAGAATCCCGATGTCCCGGAACTCGTGCGCGGCAAGTGCGGCCGCGTTACCGGCCACCCGGTCAGCCTGCTGATGCTGATGAAGGGGCAGCCGCTGGCCTATAACAAGGACAACCAGGAAGACAAGGAGCCGTTGTTCGACACCATCGACACCCTGTCCGGCTCGCTGCGGGTGTTTGCCGACATGGTCCCGGCCATCGAGATTCACCATGCACGCATGCGGGATGCCGCCCTGCAGGGTTTTGCTACCGCCACCGACCTGGCCGACTACCTGGTGCGCAAGGGCACCGCCTTCCGTGACGCGCACGAAGTGGTCGGCCGAGCGGTACGCTACGGTATCGAACAGGGCAAGGACCTGGCAATGATGTCGCTGCAGGAGCTGCAACGCTTTTCAGCGTCCATCGAAGCCGACGTGTTCGCGGTGCTGTCGCTGGAGGGTTCTGTCGCGGCTCGCAATCACGTCGGTGGTACTGCACCGGCGCAGGTACTTGCAGCAGTCGCCGCGGCACGCCAGCGGGTCAGTTGCCAGGTCACCAAGGTTACGCCCCCATAATCCACTACCGAGTCAGTCCGAACCGGAGAGTCACCCGCCCATGAAAGACCTGGTACTGCACGAAGCGCTTACCCTGCTGGGCGTGTGCCCCATGCCCATGCTGTTGCAGGACCACAAGGGTCATATCCGCGCCTGCAACAAGGCCTTCGCCTGCCTGTCCGGCGCCAGCGTCGAGGCACTGACAGAGGCACGGCAGCCCGATGATGTGATCCTGCCATTACTCGGAGACAGTACCGTAGTGCGCTGGATCATGCCTGACGGCAGCGAGCGGTGGCTGGCCGTGGAAAGCTTCGAAGTGGGGGATTCGCCGGGCAATCACGTGCGTTTCTATATCGACATCACCGAGCAGCTGCGGTTACGCAACGAGCGCGACGCACTCGCCAGCGAGCTGCTCAAAACTGCACTGCATAACCGGCAATTCACCAGCATGCTGAGCCGGCATGGCCTGCTGGTCTCGCTGGACCCGCTGGTTGCCCGCAGCAGGCGCTACAACAGCCCGCTGACGGTTGTCGCCCTTGGCATCCGCTGCGAACCGCAGTCCGCGCACGCCATGGCCTTGCGCCACATGGCCACCCTGCTCAGGGACCAGACGCGCTGGGCCGACCTGGCCGGCTGCAACGATGCGCACGATTTCATATTGATCCTGCAGGAAACCACCCAGGATTCCGCGCTGCTGCTGGTAGACAAGCTGGATTTGCATATCGAACGCATGAACGCCGGCGCCGCCTTTACGCTGAACGCGCACTATGGCGTTACTGAATGCCAGAAAAACGATGATGCCGCGTCACTGCTGGAGCGTGCCGAAGCCGCCTTGCAGGAGTCGCACCATAACGACAGCGGACGCTCGATCGCGATCTAGCCCAGCCGCGCCAGCAACCAGTTGCGGATATCCAGCACCTCTGCAGGGCAGACCGAGTGCTGCATCGGGTAGGTGTGCCAATCCACCGGGTAGCCCTGCGCGACCAGAAGCTCCCGGGTGTGTTTCGCCAGCGCCAGCGGTATTACCGGGTCGGCCGTTCCATGGGCCAGCAGGACCGGGACGGTACGATTGGCCGGGGCAGCCTCATCGGCCAGCGTGCCGGACAACGGCAGGTAGGTAGACAGTGCCAGGATACCGCCCAGCGCTTGCGGGTAGCGCAGGCCGGTATGCAAGGCGATGGCACCACCCTGCGAAAAACCCGCCAGCACAATGTGCGGTGCAGTAATCCCGGCGGCGACCTCCCTTTCGATCAGCGCCACGATCTGCTGCTGCGCCTGACGGATTCCCGCGGCATCCTCGGCCTGTCGGAAATCATTCGCCGGGATATCGTACCAGGCCGGCATGACCATCCCGCCGTTCAGCGTCACCGGACGCTGCGGTGCATGCGGCAACACCACCCGCACCCCGAGTTCCTGCACGATGCCGAGCTGGGGAATCAGCGGCGCAAAATCGTGCCCGTCAGCACCCAGTCCATGCAGCCAGATGATGCAGGCACGCGGCGCATCCGGTGGGTTGATTTCGACGGCATCGAGCAAGCGGGCTGGCATAACCGGGAGTATGCACCCGCAGCGCTGGCAACTGTACCGACGATTGGGTTTGCCACGCCGGACACGTATACTATCGATCCGCAAACCGGACCCGTCACATGCCGCACCGACACCTGATGAAAAGCTGCCTTGCCGCGATGCTGCTGACCCTGGCCCTGGCCGGCTGCGGTCAAACCGGCCCGCTGTATCTGCCGGAAAAGCCGGCACCGGAACAACCGGACCCGGCACAGGCGCACTAGTCCGCATGGATCATTTCAGCTATCACTCCGGCCGGCTGTACGCGGAAGATATCCCGCTCGAGGACATCGCGGCCCGGTTCGGCACACCCTGCTACGTGTACTCGCGCGCCACACTGGAACGGCACTGGCGGGTATTCGACACCGCCCTGGCCGGCCAGCCGCACCTGGTCTGCTATGCGGTAAAGGCGAATTCCAGCCTGGCCATCCTGCAGCTACTTGCGCGGCTCGGTTCCGGCTTTGACATTGTTTCCGGCGGTGAGCTGCAGCGTGTCCTGGCGGCGGGCGGCGATCCGGCACGGATCGTGTTTTCCGGTGTCGGGAAACGCGCGGACGAAATGCGCGCCGCACTGCAGGCTGGCATTCGCTGCTTCAATGTCGAGTCCGATGCCGAACTGCACCGGCTCAATGCAGTGGCCGGGAGCCTTGGGACCAGCGCACCGGTATCGCTGCGCGTCAACCCGGATGTCGATGCCAGGACACATCCCTACATCTCTACCGGCCTGCGCGACAACAAGTTCGGCATCGACGTGAACACCGCGCTCGACACCTACCGTACCGCGGCAGAGCTGCCGAATATCGCGGTCACCGGCATTGACTGTCATATCGGCTCACAGCTGACCGACACTGCACCGTTTGTCGATGCATTGTCGCGGGTACTGGAACTGGTCGATCGGCTGCGCCAGGCAGGCATCACCCTGCGGCATATCGACCTCGGCGGCGGGCTCGGCATTGCCTACAAGCCTGGCGACACCCCGCCGCTACCCGATGCCTATATCAAATCGTTGCGGGACGCCCTGTCCGGACGCCAGCTGGAATTGCTACTGGAACCGGGTCGCGCCATCGTCGGCAATGCCGGCATACTGCTGACCCGCGTCGAATACCTGAAGCACACCGCGCACCGCAACTTCGCCGTCGTCGATGCCGCGATGAATGACCTGCAGCGCCCTGCGCTGTATAACGCCTGGCATGATATCGTGCCCGTGCAGCCACGCACGGGCAGTGCACTGGTCTACGATGTCGTTGGACCGGTCTGCGAGACTGGCGATTTTCTCGGCAAGGACCGCGTCTTCAACCTTGCAGAGAGTGACTTGCTGGCTATACGCTCGGCCGGCGCCTACGGTTTTTCCATGAGCTCCAACTACAACACCCGTCCGCGCGCCGCGGAGATCCTGGTCGACGGTGCTCACGCGCACGTGATTCGCGAGCGCGAAACGGTAGCGGATCTCTACCGCGGCGAACACCTGCTGCCGGACTGAAGCCGGCCCTGTGCCGGCAGATAAATGCCTTGCCACAGAGAGGGCACAGAGTACACAGAGAACGTCTCAATCTCCTGTCTTGCGTGGCAGGATCAGACCGATACACGGTTGCTTGCCTGCTTCCTTCGCCTCAGGCCACTGTTTTCCGGGTCAGTTCTGCCAGGACAGCGGATGCAATCCAGCCGGTTTATCAGCCATGATTCTGTTGCCCTGTGCACTCTGTGGCATTTCTTGTGTCGGTCCCAGCAACCCTGCGCGATTTCTTTTCCGTCAAAGTCTGGCATTATCCAGCCCATGATCCTCGAATTCACCAAGATGCATGGCCTCGGCAACGATTTCATGGTCATCGATGCCATTCATCAGTCAGTAGCTCTCAGCGCACCGCAGATCCGGGCACTGGCGGACCGCCATTTCGGCGTCGGCTTCGACCAGCTGCTGCTGGTAGAGAGCGCCACGACTGCCGGCATTGATTTCCGCTACCGCATTTACAACGCCGATGGCGGCGAGGTGGCGCAGTGCGGCAACGGGGCAAGATGCTTCATGCAGTTCGTGCATGAGCAAGGCCTCACCGACCGGCCGCTGGTGCGCGTGGAAACCCTGCACACCGTACTGGAGCTGGTACGCCGGCCGGATGGCCGGATTACCGTGAACATGGGCATCCCGGAGTTCGAACCGGCCGCTATCCCCTTCAGCGCACCCGAGCGGTCCTCCCGCTACCCGCTGGAAGTCAACGGGCAGACCCTGGAAATCGGTGCAGTGGCACTGGGTAACCCGCACGCCGTACTGCGGGTGACAGACGTCGACAGCGCCCCGCTGGCCGAACTTGGCCCGCGCATCGAACAGCACCCGCGCTTCCCGCAGCGGGTCAATGCCGGATTCCTGCAAATCGTCGATCGCAGCACGGTCCGGGTACGGGTTTATGAGCGTGGCGCCGGCGAGACCCTGGCCTGTGGCAGCGGCGCCTGTGCCGCCGTGGTCATCGGGCGGCTGTGGGGTGAACTGGATGAACAGGTGCGCGTGCGGCTCAGCGGTGGCGAGCTGGCAATAGACTGGTCTGGCGAAGGCTGCCCGGTTATGATGACCGGACCCGCCACCACGGTTTACCAGGGACGCATCGAGCTATGACGACTCCACAGCAGAAACGCCCGGACGCATTGCCGCTGGAAGAAAAAACGGTCGCCGACTACCTGCGCGAAAATCCGGACTTTTTCCGAAACAACGCCAGCCTGCTCGCCACCCTGGAAATTCCCCACAGCTGCGGCCCGGCCGTATCGCTGGTTGAACACCAGGTGAAGGTACTGCGCGACCAGAATACCCAGCTGAAACGCAAACTGATGGACCTGGTGCAGGTGGCCCGCGACAACAACCGCCTGAACGAACGCATGCACCAGCTGACCCTGGAGCTGATCAGTTCCAGCACGCTGGAGCAATTGCTCGATACCCTGCGCGACAACCTGCTCGGCGAGTTCCGGGCGGACAGCGTGACCCTGCGCATAATCGGTGTGCCGGATGCGATCCGGCGCGAGTGCGGGATCGATGATTTCAGCCCGGACGCGCCGCAGCTGGAGCATTTCGAGTCCTTCCTGCGTTCATCACGACCGCAATGCGGGCGCTTCAAGAAAGAACAGCTGCACTACCTGTTTGGTGACCAGGCCGAGGCCATCGAGTCCGCCGCCCTGGTACCACTGGGTCAACATTGCGCCTTCGGCATGCTGGCCATCGGCAGCCAGGAGGCCAGCCATTTCCATCCAGGCATGGGCACCCTGTTCCTGACCCATCTCGGCGAACTGCTGGGCATGCTGCTGGCATTGCATACCAAGAAAATCGGCATGCTCACCCCGGCGCAGCCGCCGGCCGACTGAAACTGCCGGCTGCTGACGGCGATCCGCTTGGAAGACACCCTCACAGCCTGGATCGAGCGTTTCCTGCACCACCTGCGCACCGAGCGCCGCCTGTCCGAACAGACCTGCCACCACTATCATCGTGACCTGCTGGAGCTGGCTGCATGGTGCCGCGACAACGGCGTCAGCAACTGGGAGCAGCTCGATACCCACCGGGTACGACAGTATGCGGCGCGCGCGCACCGGCGCGGCTTGTGCGGTCGCAGCGTGCAGCGCCGACTGTCCGCGCTGCGCACCTTTTTCAACTACCTGCTGCGCGAACGTGCCGTGACCGTGAATCCCGGTCTGGATGTCCGCGCCCCACGCAGCGGACGGCATCTGCCGGACACCCTCAGTGTCGATGATGTCAGCCGACTGCTCGGGGTCACGGACCGCGAGCCGCTGACCCTGCGCGATAGCGCCATGCTCGAATTATTCTACTCGTCGGGGCTGCGACTGGCCGAGCTGGTATCGCTGAATCTGGATGACCTCGATTTCAATGAGCGCGTGGTCCGGGTCACCGGTAAGGGCGCCAAGACGCGTGTCGTGCCGGTGGGCGCCAAGGCCATCGAGGCACTGCGCGACTGGCTGCCCGTGCGCACGGCGAGACCCGGTGAGGCCGCCATGTTTACCGGCCGCGGTGGCCGGCGACTCGGAGCCCGCGCCGTGCAACAGCGCGTGCACCTGCGCGCACGGTTACGGGGAATACCGGGCAAAATGCACCCGCACACGCTGCGGCATTCCTTTGCCAGCCACCTGCTGGAGTCCAGCGGCGACCTGCGGGCGGTGCAGGAACTGCTGGGGCACGCGGATATCAGCACCACCCAGATTTATACCCACCTCGACTTCCAGCACCTGGCACAGGTGTATGACAAGGCGCATCCGCGCGCGCGCAAAAAGACCGGACCGTGAGGCAGGAAACGGAAAAAACACCTGGATAGATAACTATTAAAATATAGTGTGTACATTAAATAATTGAACTTTTCTATTTATTACAATAATCTGCAAATATTCTCCCGGGCGCTCCTGGCCGATTTTCGGACCCCTGTCATCAAGTGATACGCGCACGGCGCCGGCCGCGGGGTGGCAGCGTCGACCCGATTCAGGGCCGGGACAGCTATAAATCCATAGGCAAGTAAAGCTGGAGTACGCACCAATGAATAGCACATGGCGCCATCAGCACCCGCGCCGCTCGAGCCGGACCGCCCACCCGCAAGACGCGCGCTGAACTGACGGATAACCGCGTGGCCTGCCCATTGTTACGGCACCGATTGCCACAATACTATGGTGTACAATCGAATGCCTTTTTTGCAGGAGCTTCCAGTGAAACAGTTTCACGGCACGACCATCCTGTCCGTGCGCCGTGGTGACAGTGTTGTCATCGGCGGCGACGGCCAGGTCACCATGGGTGACACGGTGATGAAGGGCAACGCCCGCAAGGTGCGCCGCCTGTACAACGATCGTGTGATTGCCGGCTTCGCGGGGGGCACCGCGGATGCCTTCACCCTGTTCGAACTATTCGAAAGCAAACTGGAAAAGCACAGCGGCCAACTGACCCGCGCCGCCGTCGAACTGGCGAAGGACTGGCGTACCAACAAGATGCTGCGCAACCTGGAAGCCCTGCTGGCAGTAGCCGACCACGAGACCTCGCTCATCATCAGCGGTAACGGCGATGTCATCGAACCGGAGCAATCGCTGATGGCGATCGGGTCCGGCGGCCCCTATGCACAGGCCGCGGCGCGTGCGCTGCTGGACAATACCGAGCTGGATGCGCGCTCGATTACCCAGGCCAGTCTGAATATTGCGGCCGACATCTGTATCTATACCAACCGTAACCTGACGCTCGAAATGCTGACCATCGGCTAACATCGTCGATTGGTGGCTATCGTTGCTTGAATGTACTTAAATTAGTCGAACTGCACCGAACTGCGGCAACCATGACCTATATGACCCCCAGAGAAATTGTCCAGGAACTGGACAAGCACATCATCGGCCAGGATGCCGCCAAGCGCGCGGTGGCCATTGCCTTGCGCAACCGCTGGCGGCGCATGCAGGTCGATGTGGCCCTGCGCCCGGAAATCACCCCGAAGAACATCCTGATGATCGGACCAACCGGCGTAGGCAAGACCGAAATCGCACGGCCCCTGGCACGGCTCGCCAATGCCCCCTTTATCAAGGTGGAGGCCACCAAGTTCACCGAGGTAGGCTACGTGGGCCGGGATGTGGAATCCATCATCCGCGACCTGGTCGATGCCGCCATCAAGCTGGCCCGGGAAACCGCCATGAACAAGGTACGGCACCGCGCCGAGGACCTCGCGGAAGATCGCATCCTGGATATCCTGCTGCCAGCGCCCCGTGAGCCCGCCATCGAGGACGGCACGGAATCGGATACCCGTCAGAAATTTCGCAAGCGCC